>CAYRJF010000029.1:5669-7640 GCA_964424365.1 uncultured Gammaproteobacteria bacterium
TCGTGTACATCATCGTGTACACTATAATTTATTGTCTCTTTTCCCGGGTCCAGGCCAAGGTTTTTTTAATCCCCTCCTCCAAACTGACTTGAGGCTTCCAGTTTAAAATCTCCCCAGCCCGGCCGGCATCCAGGCAACTTCTTTTCTGGTCCCCCGGGGGTTCGGGGGCATGACTGACTTTTAATTTCTCTCCCCAAGCGTTCTCAATTTTCTCTACGAGTTCCAAAACCGAAGTTTCTTGACCTGATCCTAAATTTAGCTCTCCGCTAAAATCCGAGTCTTTAGCTTTTAAGAAACCTTTGACAATATCTTCAACATAAACATAATCCCGGGTTTGCTCACCGGTTCCGTTAATGGTGCAGGTCTCGCCGGAAACCGCTTTATCAATAAATATGGAAATCACCCCGCTTTCTCCTCCTTTGTATTGCCTGGGACCGTAAACATTGGCAAAACGCAAAGCAATATAATCCTGGCCAAAAACTTGCCGGTAATAATTCAAATATTTTTCCAAAGTCAATTTATGGATTCCGTAAGGGGTAACCGGGCCGGGCTGGATTGACTCCGGAGTGGGAATTTGAGAAACATCGTCTCCGTAAAGCGCTCCCCCGGTAGAGGCGAATATAATTTTTTTAACTCCTGATTCCCGGCAATTCTCCAGGATATTTAAGCCCCCTTTGACATTTACATCCAAATCAAAAAGAGGGTCGCGAACGGAGTACCGGGCATCAATTTGGGCGGCCAGGTGAAAAACAAACTCAAATTTTTCCGCCTGAAAAACTTCCTTAATTTTTTCTGATCTAATATCCAGGTTATAAAATTTCGCTTTAGGGTTTAAATATTCTTTCCGGCCGCTGTATAGGTTATCCACAACCACGACTTCGTAAGCCTCTTTAATTAAACTATCTACCAAATTGGAACCGATAAATCCGGCCCCTCCGGTAACCAAACATTTTGCCATAGTTTTATAATTAAAAATAAAGTTTAACCTTAGATTATCAAAAGTTAAACTTTATTTCAATTTCTTTCTGTTTTTCTTTTTAGGCGGAGGTGCTGGTGGCGTTTTCACTGTCCTCGCCGGGAGGGTTTTGAGTCCAATATTCCACGCTTCTCATGGTTCCGTAAGCATCAGAGGGGTTTCCCAAGAAATATTTTTTGCCGTTTCCGCCGATATACCAGGCCTCGTTTTTACTGTCCACTTGCAAAAGTATTTTGCCTTTATTTTGATTTACAAAATCCCAGTCGGTTTCAAAAGTTCCTTCTCCCAGAGGATTATAACCGCCCAATAATTCCTCTTTATCAGTATATCCGTCCTTGTCGCTATCCGCTTGAGCTTTGTTGGTGCCCAGGGCAACTTCCACTTCATCAGATAATCCGTCTTCGTCTTGATCTTCTCCTTCCAGGTTGGCGTCAGCCAAAGGAATTTGATTTATTTTTTGATTGGAAACTCCCTTTCCCAGTCTCACCACTAAACTGTAAATATTGGAATCCGCTTTGCTTAAGTCCAGCTGGCAATCTTGATATTTTTCCTCAATTTCAGTTTGATTACCCAATTCTTCTTTTAATTTTTGGGTTTTTTCCTGAAGCTCTTGTTCTTTAGCGGTCAACTCCTCCTTGGTTTCGGCCAGCTCTGACTCTTTTTGTTTTAAATTACTCTGGGTTTGCTTTAGATTCTGCTCTTTCTGGGTTAGCTCCTCCTGGGTTCCGGAAAGCTCTTCCTTTTGTTTTTCCAGGCGTTCTTTGGTAGTGGCCAAGTCGGCCAGGAGTTGATTGTTGGTGTTATAAATTTTCACAATAATCCCGACCATACCCAGAATCATAAGAACCACCAGTCCGTAAAAGAACCAGCGCTGGTAGCGACGCAAGGAGATCTCTTGCGAAACTTGTTTTTTGTGGTCTATGGGAGTGCCACAATAAGAACACTCGTCTGAGTCATCCGGGATTTGTTTTTTGCACTGAGGACAAATCATAAAT
>CAYRJF010000029.1:7740-9932 GCA_964424365.1 uncultured Gammaproteobacteria bacterium
TTATATTTTAAAAATAAAGTTCAAAATCCTAAATCCTAATGACAAAACAAGCTCAAAATCCAAGTTTTATAATTTTGAATTTAGTATTGGGGCTTGATTTGGCATTCGGGCTTTGTCATTTGGATTTTTACTATTTTAATTATAACAAATTTTTACAAATTCACAAAATAATTTTTGACTTTTTAGTTATAATTTTGATTTTTGATTTTCTACTGTCCCGGTGTCAAATTAATCGTCTTGGTCTCTCCTAAGCTATTAATAAAGCCCTCTACATCCGACTTAAGCTCGGGATCCAGTTCAGCGGCGCGATTGGCGGCTTCTTTGGCCTTTTCCACCTTGCCCATTTGAGCATAGAGCTGAGCCAATCTTATCCAAACCTCGGAGTCATTGCGGGAAACTTGAGACAATCTTTTATAAAGCTTTAAAACTTTATCATTATCTCCCGCCTCTAAGTAGTGATTAATCGCGTTTTTGATTACGCTTTCAAATTTAAGCTTATTAACTACCCCCATATCCAGACACTTGTCCATATTTTTAAAGCCCTTTTCTTTGTCTTGGCTGATCAAATAAATCTCGGCCAGTTGGCAATAAGTATCTTCGTAGTTGGGATTTAGCTCCCGAGCTTTGTTAAGCACTTTTATAGCTTCCTCGGGTTTGTTTTGGGTTAGAAGGATTTCCGATTTGGTGTAATAGGTCGGAACGCGCTCCGGGCTGGAGTTTATGGATTTGTTTACCGCCTCCAGAGCTTTTGCGGAATATTCCCGGAATTTTTCTTGGTTTTTATAATTAAAGCGAGCGGCATAATTGGAAATTTGGGCGAGCCGCAACTGAGCCAAGCTGTCTTGGGGGTTATAGGCGACATTGGCTTCGGCCCATTCTATGGCCTGATCCAGGATTTCATTTCTCTTTTCTGTGTCCAGACGGCTTAAGCTGGCCGGATTAGACATCAGGGAACGGATAAAAGAATCTCGGCTATCCCGATCCAAGATCCCCGCGCCTTTACCTAAGGCCTCGCGGTAAAGCTCCACCGCTTTTTCCGAGTTTCTTTGAGCCAGCGCCTTTTGTCCCTGGATGGTTCCGTAAAGCATCTGGGCGGGCAGGAAATTAAACTGATAAAGCACGAAAAGCATAACCAAACCGACTCCGGCCAAGCTGTAAATCTCATTGTTAACAAATTTCTTATCCTTCACATACAAAGCTCTCTTATTGCCTTCATCTCGCTCGGTGTTGAAAAGAAAGTGAACAAACCCCAAAAAGACCATTAAGCCGATATAAGTAGCCAGAGAGTCAAACACGGCCAAGTTCTGCACAAAATAAGCGGCCAAAAGGGATAAGAGGATCACCACTTCCGCATTTCCGACCCTTTTACTCTTATAAAGACGCCAGAGATAATACAAAACCGCCAGAAAAATAGAGAGATAAGTTAAAAGACCCAAAAGCCCCATAGTAGAGGCAATTCCGATTAGATTATTATGCGCCCGGTCAAAGTAGGTTCCGCTTCGGGTATAATTGTAGAAATCGGCATCAAAATATTTGTCAAAAGTAACAGCAAAATTACCATAGCCGGTACCCAAGACGGGATAATTTTTAAAATTCTTCCAAGCAGACCTCCAGGCAATAAAGCGGGTTTGCAGAGTGTTCTCTTCCAGGGAAAAATCCTGAATCGGCTTAATATCTCTGACCACGGGAGCGTCTTTATGGGTTAGAGCGAATAAAGAACCGGCGACTATAATCAAAAATAAACTTAAACAAACAAGTTTTATTATCTTATTTGGAGCTATAAGACCGTAAAAAAACAAAAAGACCACAATTCCCGCGCCCAAACCGGCGTAAGCCCCGGCAATTCCGGCCCCTTTAAAAGCGTAAAGCATTATTAAAATTAGAAAGGGGTGAACCCAGCGCAAGTAACTTTTGTCTTTTAAAAGTAAAAACACAGAGATAAAAATACCGAAAAGCATAAATCCGGCCATGTAGGCCTTGTTTCCCACGGTTCCATAAACCTCTTTGCCCAATATACCGGTAATTCCGACAGCGGTGGTAATCACGGAAAAGAAAAGCAAAAGCCAACGCCAATCCTCCCAATCCCGCATAACCGTGATAATAATAAAATACAAAAAGAGGAAATGCGCCACATGGAAAAACCCGAGCATTCTCTCAATGTCTCCCCAGAAACTTAAATTAAAATCCACGCT
>CAYRJF010000030.1:0-9357 GCA_964424365.1 uncultured Gammaproteobacteria bacterium
GCGGCTGCGGACGATTATACAATTAAGTTGGAGAAGTTTTTAAAAGAGGTAAAATCTTAGTATGTTTTTGAAATATTTTTTTCTAGGTTTTTTTGTCAAAGTAATTTCCAGTTTTGATGATACCTTAACCAGTGTTCCTTTAGTGGCCACGATTACTAAAACCAAAAAGGGACGGCTGTCTTTTTCTTTAGGCTGGTTTCTTTCCCTGATTATTATTGTGGGGATGGTTTTGATTTTTGCCGAGTTTTTAAGCTTATTCCCTTACACTAAATATGTGGTGGCAATATTAATTTTTGGTTTGGCAGCTGTGGTTAATTTTGATCTTTTTTCCTTTGATCGAGACAACAAGCTGAAAAAGCGGGGTAAAAAGATTAAAAAGGAGAGCTTTTCAGTGAAAAGATTTTGGAAATTGACCGGTTTTGGTTTTGCAGTCGCTTTTATTACCTCCATTGATGACGCTATTGTGTTTATCCCTTTGTTCGTTCAGGGACTGGAAATAAAAATCTATTCTTTCCTGGGAATTTTAGCAGCCACTATCGCCAATATAGTCTTTATTTTTTATTTTTCTACTTGGGCGGGACGCATTAAATACAAAAAAGAAATTTCCGTGGCCGGTTTGGTGCTTTTGGGAGTTTTGATAATAACCGGGATTTTATAATATGAATAAAACACAGAAAATCACTTTAATTATAACTTTAGCAGTTTTGATAGTTTCTTTAGCGGTTTTTTTTGTTTTTAATAATTTTAATTCTGAAAAACAAACAGGGAACCCAGGTACTGAATTTGATAAGCTTGATTATTGCGAAATTGATTTTAAGGGTTTTCAAGATTCTTTGGGAATTCCCGAAGGAGCTGTATCAAACAAGCGTCAGGTAGACAAAATCGAAGCGAACTATAATCAAGTTGTAAAACCAATTTTTGCTCCCGGTCCAGAAAAGGCGGCCCGTAATTTTGCCCAAGCCCTAGAAGATGGAAAAATAAAAAAGGCCTTAAGACAAATTTATTTTGATCCGGTTCAAAAAGGAGAAAATTGGAATCAGTACCGATCTTGGGTTTGCGAAAAAAAGAGGGAAGAGCTTTCCAGTTTCGCAAGCTATATCAAAAAAGGAGAACTGGGAGAAAAAACCGGCGAATTTACCCGGCAGTGGATTGTGAAAATTTTAATAAATCAAGAAGAGAAAGAAGCCCCTGTCGGCTTGATTAAGGTCAAAGACAAGGGTTGGCAAATAGATTATTTATAAATATAAATTATGTTTGTAAAAATCGGCGTTTCCGGCAATAAGGGCAGTTTCTCCGAGGAAGCGGCTCAGCATTATTGCCAGGAAGAAAAAATACAAGATTGTAAGCTAGAGTATTTGGAGAATGTTTCTAATGTTTTAAAGGCCCTGGACAGGAGCGAGGTGGATAAGGGAGTTTTTCCAATTGAGAATTCTAACGGCGGTATTGTTTATGAGGCGGTCCAGGCTATGAGTGAAAATCGGTTTAAGATTGAAAAAATATTTGAAATTGATATTAAAATGAATCTCTTGGTGAAATCCGGTGTTAAGGCGGGCGATATTACTCAAATCATATCTCACCCCCAGGCCTTAAAGCAGTGTCGAATGTATCTTAAAAGATGTTGGCCGGAGACGGAATTAAAAGAGTATTCGGACACAGCCGGGGCGGCCCGAGATTTGGATAAAGATATTTTTCCCAAAACAACCGCGGTAATCTCCCCTCGGATTTGCGCGGATCTATACGATCTTGATTTACTTGAAGAGGGGATTCAAGATTTAAAATTCAATTTTACTACTTTCATAATCGCCACCAAATATGAATGATAAAAATCCAACCATTGGCATTGTAGGGCTGGGCAATTTTGGTTTGCTTATGGCGACAGTTTTAAGACAAGATTTTAAAGTTAAGGTGTATAATTATTCCAAAGACCAAGAAATAAAATCCAAAGCAAAAAACGCGGGTCTAGATTTGGTTGATTGGCCGAAAATTTATGATTGCGATATTGTAATTGTTTCCACCCCTATCTCTATTACTGAATCTATAATAAAAAGATTGGCTCCCAATTTAAAGAAAGGAACCCTGCTCTTAGATGTCTGTTCGGTTAAGGTGTATCCATGCCAGTGGCTGGAGAAATATGCTCCCAAGGGTGTCGAGATAATGGGAACACACCCTATGTTTGGACCCACAACTGCTAATTTTAATTCACTGAAAAAATATTGGGAAATCAAGGGTAAGCAAATTATTTTGTGCCCGGTGAGAATAACTAAAACCAGGCAAAAAAAGATAGTGGAGTTTTTGAAAAATTTGGGTTTAGATGTGATTATTACCACTCCTCGCGATCATGACTATCAAAATGCCAAGACATTGAGCTTGGTTCACTTTTTGGGAAGATCCTTGACTGAGGCCGGTGTAAGTGTACAAAAAATTTATACACCGGGATACAAGGATGTCTTAAAGATTCTTCCGCATACCAATCATGATAATTGGCAGCTTTTTTATGACCTTAATAATTTCAATCCTTATGCCCAAAAGATGCGGAGAAAGTTTTTGAAGTCCTGTTTGAAGATTGAAGAAAAGATTATTAAATCCCGGTCAGCCGGAGAAAAGGATTTTCAGAGAAACTTAATTGAAGAAATTGATAACCTTTTATTTGGTTTTCTGGAAAAAAGAATGGAATGTTCCGTAGAAATAGGTAAAACAAAAAAGAAGGCGGGGGAGGGGATAGTAGACAAGAATCGCGAAGAAGAACTGGTTAAAAAACAATCGAGTCGATCAAAACTGAACCCGAAATTTATAAAAAATATTTATAAATTGTTATTTAAAGAAAGTTATAAGAGGCAATCCTAATATTGATATTTGATATTGGGATAGGGAATTTATTAATATTATGTTGTCAGAGAGAATTGAAAAAATCGAAGAGTCGGGGATTAGAAAGGTTTTTGAATTGGCCTCCCAGAACAAAGGGGACTGGATAGATTTTTCAATCGGCCAACCTCATTTCAAAACCCCCAAAAAACTTAAGAAGGCCCTTTGCCAAGCTTCTCAGGCTGATTATAATAGTTATACCTCCACCAAGGGGCTCGAGAGCTTGAGAAAAAAAGTAATTAGTAAATTTAAAAAAGAAAATAAAATTAAGGCCGGAGATGATGAGGTAATGATAACAAGCGGTGTTAGCGGGGGGATTTTTTTAAGCTTTGCGGCAACCCTGGATCCGGGGGATGAAGTGGTTTTGCCTGATCCATATTTTGTTCTGTATAAACAAATTTTGGATTTCCTGGGGGTGAAGACGGTCTTTTTGGATACTTATCCTGATTTTCAAATTAATGCTCAGAGATTAAGAGAAGCTATAACGCCTCAAACAAAAGCTATTATAATTAATACCCCCAACAATCCTACCGGAGCCGTTTATGAGAAGAAAATTCTTACAGAGGTGGCAAAAATCGCTCGCAAAAATAATCTGATAATCTTTTCAGATGAGGTGTATGAAAAGTTTGATTTTGATGGTAAATTTTTCAGTATCGGTAGTATTTATGATAAAACTATAACTTTAAACGGTTTTTCCAAGAGTCAT
The DNA here is from genome assembly GCA_964424365.1 of uncultured Gammaproteobacteria bacterium. Classification (GTDB taxonomy): domain Bacteria; phylum Patescibacteriota; class Patescibacteriia; order Patescibacteriales; family JAGXOH01; genus JAIOTG01. The sequence goes on from CAYRJF010000030.1 coordinate 3,569, forward strand.
TTAGTAACAGGATGGAGAGTAGGATATATTCACGCTCCTGCTCGGATAATCGGGGCTATGAATAAATTACAGCAGTATACTTTTGTTTGCGCCCCGGCCATGGCTCAGCAAGCAATAGCCTCTGAATGGAAAATTGATTTATCTGCTTGTGTTGATCAGTATAAAAAAAATCGGGACTATCTGGTTCAAAATTTGGACCCCAAATATAGATTTGAAGCGCCCCAAGGAAGTTATTACGCCTTTGTTGAAAATCCCAAGGGCATTAAGGGGTTTCCGGAAAAATTAAGAAGAAAAAAGGTGCTGGTAGTTCCGGGAGGAGTTTTTTCCCGAAAGAGGGGATATTTCCGGCTTTCTTTTGCGGTTGAAAAACAGACTCTCGTAAGGGGCGTGGAGATATTAAACAACCTTGTAAAGTAAAATTATCTATAAAAAACACCCTGTTTTACTCAGGGTTATTTTTTATAGAAAAATTAATTATTTTGTTTTTATTTCCTTAACACTGACAATTTTAGTGGGCTTAACCTTGCTATCAAATTTTTTAATTTTTTTGGTAGTAAACTCAACCAACCCGCTTGCTTTGGCAAATAAAGTGTCGTCTTTTCCTTTACCCACATTTAAACCGGGGTGGAATTTAGTACCCCTTTGTCTAACAATAATCGCTCCGGCTTTAGCAAATTGTCCGCCTGATAATTTTATTCCCAGTCTTTTACCGGCTGAATCATGCACATTAGTTGTAGATCCGCCCGCTTTTTTGTGTGCCATATATACCTTAAATTATAAAATAAAAATCCGGTCTGCCCGGTTAGTTTTTATAATCATAACAAAAGGTGTTTATTGTGTCAATACAAAAAATATGCTATAATTAAAAAAAGCGTAAATAAAGTTCAATAATTTCAGAAATGAGCTTAGATTAAATAAAAAATGGTTATTATTGGTTAAGTATGGCTAAAAAAATTAAAATTTTATTGTTTGTTCTTATATTTTCCACTTTTGTTTTAGGTCTGGCTATCGGAGTCCAAGGAGAACCGAGCGGAGTTAATAAAGAGGTTAATTATTTAAATAATCAAATAGACTCTAAGAAAAAAAAGATTGAAAATATTAAGAGCCGGCGAGAGGAATATGCTCAGGAAATCAGGAGATTGCAAGATGAGCAGGCCAGCTTGGAAAATCAACTGGCTATTTTGAATAATCGTTTAGCGCAAATTGAGCTAGATATTGAAGACACTAAAGAAAAGATAAGCAAAGCCAACCTGGAAATTAGGAAAGTAAATTTTGAGATAAAAAACAAAGAAAAGGAAATCAAGGAAGAAAAAGAGCATATTTCGGATATTTTGAATTTAATGTACAAGCAAAATCAGGCTGACACCCTGGAAGTGCTTCTAATGAATGATTCATTGTCTGATTTTTTGAATAAAATCAGATATTTAGAGGATGTAAATCAGGAAATGGAAAACAGTGTTTCTGATCTAAAAAGAAACAAAAAAAAGCTGGAGGAGGATAAATTGTCTTTAGGTGAGAAAAAGGAAAAATTGGCGGAATTGAAAGATGAGCTTCAATATCGAAAAGGGAAGCTGGAAAATCAGCAAAAGTCAAAAAGTTATATTTTAGAAAAAACCGAGTCCTCAGAATCAAAATATCAAAGCTTGCTTACTCAAGCTAAAAGAGAAAGGGAGCAAATTTCTCGGGAAATCGTATCCCTGGAAAAAGAGGTTAGACAAAAAATGGAGCGACTGGAGGAGAAAGATATTGAGCCCAGCAGTGACGGCTTGATTTGGCCCACCGGGAACCGACGCATAACCGCCTATTTTCATGACCCGGAATACCCCTTTAGATATTTATTTGAACATCCGGCGATCGATATAGCGGTGTCGCAAGGATCTACCATAAAATCCGCGGACAGCGGATATGTCGCCCGGGTTAAATATAATCCCAACAGTTCCAGTTATGCTTATATTATGATAGTCCACGGAGATGGTTTAGCCACGGTTTATGGCCATATTTCCAAACCGCTGGTTTCCGAGGAAGAGTATGTCACTCAAGGTCAGCCCATTGCTTTGAGCGGAGGGATGCCGGGCACTGCCGGAGCCGGTCATTTAACCTCGGGCCCTCATTTACACTTTGAGGTTAGAGTTAATGGAATCCCCAATGATCCGCTTAACTATTTACCTAATTAATTTATTATAAAAAATATGACGGAAAATAAAAAAAATGGCAAAAAACTCTTAATTTTAACAATAGTAATAATTTTGTTTTTAGCCGGGTTTTTTGCGCTTATTTGGAGCCTGGATTTGCAAAAAATTGAAAAACAACCGGAAGAAAGGGGAGCCATACAGACAAATTACCCCGGAGACTTTGATCTTAAAGAGGGCGAGATTCCGGAAAATTTTCAAATGGAAAAATTAGGCAAATCTAAAATGAACCGTTTAGGACTTAAATCTAATCCCGGGACTATTTATAACACGGATTATTATCGTTATTTGTACTCCGGCGTGAAGCCGAAAAAGGTTGATCAGGTTTATACTTCCATATTAAAACACAATTCCAGAGATGATGAACTTGGAGTTTTGGCAATTGAATATAAAAGTGCGGAAGATTTGACCGGAGAAGAGGGGACTATTAAAAAAGATGAAATGACCAGGAAAATATATTTAAGAAGCGATCAGGTTTTGGTTATAATTTGGTGTGATGACAAGAAAGATATTAGCAGTATTCAGGATGTAGCTTCTAAATTTAAAGAAAGGTTAAAACTGCAGGAACTTTAAGAGACTATTAGTCATCTTTGATTTTTTTACCTCCGTGAAGCCTCGATGGGTTTCACGGAGTTTTTTGTTCCTCATCTAATCTATTGCCGCCATGCATTTTTTTGTGAATATCTTTTAGTTGTTTTTTGGTTACATGGGTGTATATTTGAGTTGTGGCAATATTTCTATGCCCTAAAAATTCTTGAACAATTCTCAGATCAACCCCCTGAGAAAGAAGGTCTGTGGCAAAGGAGTGTCTTAAGGTGTGGGGGGTTACAATTGTGGGGAGACCTGCTATTTTAACATACTTTTTTACGATATTATCTATACTTTTCACCGTTAGACGCCTAGATTCGTTTGATTTTAAGGCGGCCGGCCAATAGTTGATGAATAAAGCCTCGTCCATATCCTTGCGAGCGTCCAAGTATTTTTTTAACCATTTTACGGCTCTAACAGAAAAATAAACCGTGCGTACACGCCCGCCTTTACCGACGACCACAACCTCCAAGTCTTCAGTATTTTTGTTTATTTTAAATTGTTCACGATTCAAGTTAATTAGTTCTTGAACCCTTAAGCCTGTGGAAAATAAAACTTCTAAAATAGCCTTATCTCTAAGACCAATTATGGAATTAGTTTTAGGGGCTCCTAATAGTTTTCTTAATTGTTCAATAGTTAAAAATTTTACTTGCTTGTCGCTTTTGTCTTTGGCAAGTTTTATGTTAGTAGGGGAGAGGGAGGGAATTTCCTTCTCAATGAAATATTCAAGCAAAGACCGAAGGGATATTAAATATAGGTTTTGAGTCGATCTTTTTAGATTTTTTTTGCTTCTAGGGTCCATGTGTCTTGCCAAAAAAATTCTATATTTTGAGATATGATCAGTGGTTAGCTTATCCGGAGTAATTTTTTCTAAATTATTATCACACAACCACTTAAAAAATTTATTTAAAAAACGCGCATAATTTTTTTGCGTATTAGAAGACAACCCCTTTTCAATTTCTAAATAATCCAAAAAGTTTTTTTTGTGGTCTATAATTGGCTTTGATTGATTCATGGGTTTTTTGTTAGAGGATAATACCACTATAACTTCTTGTTATGTAGATTAATTAACCTTATGTCTATATTTTAGCCCATATTTGCTTGTTTTGCAAGAGTTTAGAGGCTAAGACCCTTTTATCCCGTAATAGTTATGCCAAACAATTGAATTTCCGAGACAAACAGTAAACTTATTTTTAAAAACAATAAAAAAAATCCGATTACGGTTAGACAAAATATTATAACTGCTAGAAAAAATACTATTTTAAAAAAAAATTCATCCATTTCGATTAAGTTTTGAATTTCAATAAGACTAACTGAGCCTTCTATCTATCCTAAACATTTTTATTGGTAAAAAATTCGGTCGCCGTATTCCAGGGTTACATACTTTTTTTTCCAAAACTCCGGACCCAATTTTTCCTTAACCAGAAACAATCTTTCAATTTGTTTTTTAGCTTCAGTTTGGCCGTTAAAATAAATTACCGGTCCCCCGGCGATTTTCATCTTTATTAAATTGGAAGTCAGATCGGCTTGACACTCTTCATCCAAGATAAACTTTTCTATTTCAAGATCTGTTTTTTGACTGTTTAATTCTTGGGAAAGAGTTTTGACATATTGAAAATATTTCTGACTTAACTCGGCTTTTTCCGAGCCACACCTATCCCCTTCCACGCTATCTTCAATTAAGATACCCGACGGATTATCCTGATTCTTTTCCTCGATTTTTCCGATTATATAATTATTTTTATCAACTTTGTAGTAATTATTATCTTCTTTTAAGGTGTAGGCACAAGTGTTTTCCGTGATTTTGATTTCCAATTCGCGGGGAAATTTTTTGTTTATATCCACTTTTTCAAAATGGTATTTATCTTTAATTATCCGGCGCAATCCCGAAGAGTTTAAAAATATCAAATTGTTTTTCGGGATGAAAAATAATTTTTTTCCTTCTGCAAATTGGTATCCCATGTTCCTAATTTCCGCTTCCGGGACCCGATTAAGCCCGGTGATTTTGATTTTTTGGATTTCCCAGAAATTAAAAAAAACTAAAAACCAAGTTAAAAAGGTGCCCAGTAAGATTATTAGGCCGGATATAAGGATTAATTTGGCTCTTTTTACCCTTTTTTGCTTAGAGCTTTTCTTGCTCTCCCGCCTAAAGGGATTTTTTAAATTTTTTTTATGATAATCAAGTTTTTTCTTGGCCATGTGTTTCGAAATATTTTTTAACAATTAAACCAAACCCGCGGGCATAAATATGATGCTTGCCAAAACGATTTAAGTTTATTTCATTTTCCTGATTCTTTGACTTCAAAATAAAATTTTCTCCGCCCCTCTCCCTTTTTTCGTCTTTAATCAGATAATCGGAGCCGGGAGCTTCTCCCAAGGTTTTCACTTCAATTCCCGGAGCGGAATCTTTTAAGCTTTGCACTCGTTGGTTGTCATTGTTTAGAATTAATAATTCAAACGTTTTTTGGCTCAAAATTCTATATTCATCCACTAAATTATCCATGTCATTATACCCCTCCAAGTATCTTTGAGTAATTTCGGTTATTATAGAGATTTGGGGCCTTAGAATGCTTAGCAAGTATTTCATGTCTCCGGCATCGGAGGTCCCCAGGGACAAAACTAAAAATTGAGGAAAGTTTTTTTGAAAAATCATTAAAGGCGCTTTTAAAATCGTGGGGATCCAGTCTTTATAATCATTATATCCGCTGGGCAAATATAGAATTGCTAAAGGTAAACCGATCTCGGTATTGAAGTTTTTGGGATTAGCCCGGACAGTTTTGCCTAGAGATTCCAGGGCCGATTTAACTTCTTTTTTGACAAAAGTTTTGTTTGTGCTCCCGGCTATTGCAATTACGGTGGGCTTATGTACCAGTAAAACCAATTTAGTGATGTATTTTAGATAATATTTTAATATAATTTTAAAAATTTTTTTCATAGTTTCTAAAATTCTTGGGTAAATAGGGCCTGCTGACAAAGTCAGCGAGAAAGGTAATATTTAATTATTGAGAAAAA
>CAYRJF010000031.1:0-4258 GCA_964424365.1 uncultured Gammaproteobacteria bacterium
AATTTTTTTATAACTATATTTTATGCAATTTTTTGTAGACTTCATATTAAGTTATATTCAAAACCTAAACTATTTGTCCGTATTTGGTTTAATGACCCTGGAAAGTTCTTTTATTCCTTTTCCTTCCGAAGCCATAGTTCCGCCGGCCGCCTATCTGGCCCAACAAGGACAATTAAATATTTTTTTGGTTATAGTCGCCGGAATCGGGGGGAGTCTTTTGGGCGCTGTAATTAATTATTTCCTAGCTTTTTATTTAGGCAGGGTGATTGTCTATAAACTGGCGGACCATAAGATTTTTAAAATTCTTTTAATCAATTCAGCTAAAGTGGAGAGGTCGGAGAAATTTTTTCTGCGTTACGGCGGGATTTCCACTTTCTTGGGTAGGTTGGTTCCGGTGGTTAGACAGTTGATATCCTTGCCGGCCGGATTTTCTCGGATGAATTTTGCCAAATTTTTGTTTTATACTTTTTTGGGATCCGGGATTTGGGTAATCATTCTGGCAATGCTCGGGTATTATCTGGGGGCCCGAGAAGAGCTCCTGATAAAGTATTTTAAGGAAATTTCCTTGATAATGGTTTTGTTAGCGGTTGCCGTGGGCCTGTTTCTTTATTTGCGCAGAAGAAGCAAGTTTAAGAGCCAGAGCCTGGAAAACGAAGACTCTTAGCTTTATCAATAAACAAGATACCGTCTAAATGATCTATTTCATGTTGAATAATTCGAGCGCTTAGGTCTTGGGCCCTGATTTGTTTCTTTTTGCCCCCGGGAGTTAAGTAGGAGCAGTTTACCTTTTTATTCCTTTCCACTTGACCGTATTTCCCGGGCACTGACAGGCAACCCTCTTCGTCCCGGGCTCGGGCCCAAGATCTTTTGGTGATTTGAGGGTTGATCAGGCAAACCGGTTTGTTATCCACGGTTACTACAATGATCCTAATATTTTTTCCCACCTGAGGCGCGGCCAAGCCCACCCCGTCTTTTTCCTTCATAGTCAAAATTAAGTCCCGGCAAAATTCTTGCAATTCGGACTCTTTAAGTTTCTCCGCATCCAAGGGGGTTGATTCTTTTCTTAGGATGGGATTAGGATCGGTTAGGATATTTAAGATTTTAGACATAAAACTTCACTTAAAATAGTTTTGTGATTATATAATAAAATATGACAAAAGACAATGGTTTCCAGGGTTTGGGGGAGATATTTAAACAGAAAAAAGAAACGAGGCCCCCAAAGTATAAATGGCAAGATTTGGCTCTGCGGATTATAAAAGAGTTGGATATACCCAACTCTAAAAAATCCTCGGTTTTTAAAGTCTGCAAGATTAATTCCCCGGAATTTATACAAAGATGCTTAAACGACACCAAGGAATTATGTGACAAGGGCGAGAAGTGGAGATATTTTTTTAAATTGATTAATGAAGAAGGAAAGGGGCGAGAAACTAAAGATAAAAAGACATAGTCAAATAGCCAACCCCAAAAGGATGTTCGTAAGAGAGGAGTTTGCAACTATAATTCATTTTGTTTAAAACGCCCATTAGTAAACTAATGGCTTTTAAACCTTCGGTTTGTACTTCTTCTAAGAGTTCCGGGTTGGTATTGACTAATTCCGGGATTTTTTTGTTTTGCAATTGTTCAATCACTTTTTGGTCAAAGCCGACAGCCTTGGGAGAGTAGCCTCCGGGGGCATTTGGGGTCAGGGTGTGAGAAAGGTCTCCCGAGGCAATTACGCCGATTCTTTTATTGCTTTCCACTACAGTTTTTTGCAGACTTTCTCCAACGGACAAGTGGCCGGATAAATCAGTTTGAGCACAATAAATCGGGATTATTTTAACATCCTTCAAATTTTCAGTTAAAAGATAGAGAGGTACTCCGGAGCCGTGGTTCAAGGTAGTTTTATTAATTAATCTCGCCTTGTGGTTTTGGTTTAAATTTTGTTTTAGATTTTGCGTTAGCAGAATGTCGCCAGGCAAGGATTTTTTAGTAGTAAAATCCCCGAATTCTTCAAAAATAATTTGAAACTCAGGGGCTAAATTAAGAGCAAAAGTTTCGTCTGAAGAATTGCTGTGAGATGAAATTATAATCAAGGTTTCTATCTGGGCGGCATACAAATCTTCCTCAATTTTTTTTAGAGAATCAGTGGTTTTTTTCAGAAGTTCTGTATTCTTTTTGCCCACCCCCGGTATTAAAAGAGGGGAATGGGGGGATATGGCCGAGTATATGAGTGACATAAGGTTTAAAAATCAAAAATCAAAATGCAAAAATCAAAATTATTTAGAATCCGGAAGCTAAAAACTAAAAGTTAGTGGCTGACAGCTATTTAATTTCATTCTTCAATTGCTTCGCCGGTAGGATAAAGCCGGGTGATTCGGGGAGGAACCGTGACTATGTTTTCCCATTTATACCCGAGCTCTAAAAATACTTTACCGGAGACAAAGGGTCGTTTTTTGCCTTCGGATATCAGATAGACAGCCGGGGAGTTACTAGGGCTCAGGAGTTCACCGCTTTCAAATTTAACCGCCTCAACTTTGGTGTAGTTAGCCAGTTCTTCCGGTGAGGCGGGGATCATTCTTTTGTTTTTAAACTTAGTCTTCAGAAAGATTTTATCTAGTAGGGGTGCTTTGGTTCCTTCGTAAACCCAGTAAACTCCGCCGGTTTTAGTGTTTTGCAGAAGGGCGCCGGTGGGATAGGTGGAGCTGGCGGTTATCATTTTACCCTTTTCATAAGCGTGAACATCCTGCCAGCTGGCGCTGATTATCTCTTCCGGGTTATAGCCGATTTTGCGGAAAGTGCCGTGATTGGCAAATTTTCTTCTGGTATCATCCACTAAAAGATATAAGTCTCCGGCAGGGGAGCGGATAATCGAGTAGTTGGGAAACTTAATCGGGCTGCCTTTTTTGTAATTGGATAAAACCGATTTATCCACAGGAATTATTTTTTTGGGGTCAAAGCGGGTTTTTAAAGCCCCGGGACTATGAAAAGGTCTTTTTTTGCCGTTCTGGATAAGCCAGACTCCTGGCTCGCCTTTGGCTTGGAGAAGGGAGCCGTCCGGATATTTTTTTTCTCCAAAATATTTCTGCCAAAGTTTGTAGAAATTATAGTTGCCATTATAGACGTGCGGAGTATAGTTATAGAGGGCGGCCGTAGCTTGATTAAGAGGGGTTACTTGCATATTTTTTTGTTTGTCTTCATCACTGGCGTAAGGGTTAGTAAAAGTGTAGGTCATTCCTTTCTTATAGTGGTATTGATAAATCTCCCCGCTGTTTTCATAGTCATAAAAATTATCCATATAGTGCTTGAATTGCAGAGCGGCGCTGTTGACTTGTTTGCCAAAGCCCTTCCACCTGGGACTGCAACCGGAACCATCCGGACAGCCGTAACCGGTCGCCCAGTCCAGCTGGCTTTGAGAGGGCGAGGAGTCTTCAATTAAGCTCATTTCTTTTTGCAGTAAAACCAAAATTACTTTAGGGTTAACCGTTTTTACCACTTCGCATTTGCTTATTCTCTCCGCTTCAGTGGGGTTGTCGCTTAGATTGGCCTCATCACAGTCGTAGTTATGGTTGGTGGCGTTATAAATTATCTCCGCCGCGGTTTTATTCGGAGTGCCGTAAGAATTTGTCCCTGCATAATCCGCCAGATAACTATTGTATTGTTCTAGGAAATCCTGAATTTCCTCTTCGTCTAAGGAATTATAATCCAACATTTCAAAATCACTAATTATGTAGTTGGGGTTAAATTCTTCCCCTGAGTCGGCCCGCGCTGAATAAGCGCAAACTAAAAACAAGGAAAAAATTAAAATCAAAGATATTCCTGCTTTTTTCATAAACGATTAAATTATTAGTTTAGATAAAAATTTTTCTGCTTAATTCAGCGTTACACCCCGCTATTGTAAAGCAATTTTGCCAGGGTGTTCCGCATTTTTTCCGCGAACAAATGAGTTTTTAACTCATTTGTTATTATAATATAATTTTAAAGTTTAAACAATAAAAAAGACCATGGGTTGTTTGCGTCCCATGGTCTGGGTGACCAAGAGTTAAAAGTCATCTTTTTTCATGACAATCAAAGCTTGGTCAAGCTTTGAAGTTTTAAATCCTCTCGGGATTTTTTTTATTGCTAATTTAAAATCATTTTTTGCTTGTCTGCAGATGATGACATACCTGTCATTATAAAAAAGTTTAGCTTTATAATCCCAGTTTAGAGCTTCCTTAAATGGAGAGAGAACCATGCTTCTTGAGGTGCCCTGGAAATTTTCCAGGGAATATTCTTTGTATTC
>CAYRJF010000031.1:4358-6721 GCA_964424365.1 uncultured Gammaproteobacteria bacterium
GGGTAATTTTATTTTCCTAGTTTTTAAGTTTATGTTATAATTTGAATATCTTAAAATTAAAAATTTTATCTTATGAATTTAGCAATTAACGGCTTTGGCCGGATTGGCAGAGCCACTTTTAAGGCACTTCTGGAAAACAAAAATATTAACATTGTAGCCATCAATGATTTAACTGATTTGGATACTTTGGTTCAGCTTTTAAAGTATGACAGCGCTTATGGAAAATACGGGAAAAAAGTGCGTCGGTCTTCGCACCATATTTATGTGGAGGGTAAAAAAATTAAAGTTTTGGCTGAGAAAGATCCGGAGAACCTTCCTTGGAAAGATTTGAAAATTGATCTGGTTATGGAGTGTACGGGAATTTTCCGCACCAAAGAAGAAGCAAGTAAACATCTGGAAGCGGGAGCTCGGAAGGTTATAATTTCCGCCCCGGCTAAAGGGGATGACGAGGTAAAAACTATTGTTCCGGGTGTTAATGAAGAGAAGATTAAAAAGTCGGACAAAATTATTTCCCTGGCTTCCTGTACTACAAATTGTTTATCACCGGTTTCGGATGTAGTTAGAAAGAATTTTGGAATCCAAAAGGCGATCATGACTACCATCCATTCTTATACTTCTACTCAAAATATTGTGGACGGGCCTCATAAAGATATGCGCAGAGGCAGAACCGCCGGAGTTAATTTAGTCCCCACCACCACCGGCGCGGCGATTGCTACAACCAAAACCATACCGGAGCTGAAAGATAAGTTTGACGGCATGGCGGTTCGCACTCCCACCCCGGTGGGCTCAATCTGTGATGTGGTTTTTCTAACCAAGAAAAATGTAACTGAGGAGAAAGTGAATAAGGCCTTTACTAAGGCCTCTAAAACAGTCAAATTAAGAAATATTTTAAAAGTTAATACTGAGCCCCTGGTTTTGAGCGATATTGTGGGTGATCCGGCCAGCTCAATTGTGGATTTGCCTATGACTAAGGTAGTGGACAAAAATATGGTTAAAGTGATTGCCTGGTATGATAATGAATGGGGATATAGCAATCGTTTAGCGGATATGGCGGAATATATAAGGGCGAAGAAGTTAATCTAGGACAGACAAACAAAGCACCAAATCTAAAATTACAAGCTCCAAATAATTTATAAATTACAATATTCAATCCTTAATAAATGTAGATAAACTGTTTTAAATTTATTATTTGTTTATTGATATTTATTTGGAGCTTGGTGCTTAAATATTTGGTGCTTTAGATTTAGATCATAATTCAAAAAATAATTACATGGTAAGTTTATTAAAAAAAATAGAGGGGGTTGGTCTTGTGGGTCGTGGTGGCGGTTGTTTTCCTACTGCTACTAAATGGGAGATGGTAAAAAAGGCCAAAGCGGGGGAGAAGTATGTAATTTGCAATGCTTCCGAGGGCGAGCCGGGGGTTAAAAAGGATGGATATATACTAAATCATCAAACTGACAAAGTTATCAGGGGGATTGAACTGGCCCGGGAATTTTTAAGTGAAAAAGGCGTAAAAGTTAAAGCTTATATTTATATTAATCCGGAATATTACGGTCAGTTAGGACCCAAGCTTTTGCGGAAAATCGGAGATAAGGATATAGAAATTTTTGTAAAGCCTCACGAGGCCGGCTATATTGGAGGAGAGGAAACCTCTATTTTAAATACTATGGAAGGGGAGAAAACCGAGCCCCGGTTGCGTCCTCCTTTTCCCACCACTAACGGTCTTTGGGGTTGCCCCACGATTATTAATAATGTAGAGACTCTTTTAAATGTGGCCCTGGTTGAATCAGGCGAATACAAAAAAGAACGATATTACACCATAGGAGGGAAAGCGAAAAATAAAGGGGTTTTTTGTTTGCCGGAAAATTGGACCTTGGAAAGAATCTTGAAAGAAACTGGGAATTTACCCCGGTTTGATTTTTTTACCCAGGTCGGGGGCAATGGTTCGGGTATGGTTTTAAATAGTAAGCAATTAAAGAGAAGGGCTGAGGGAGCCGGGACTATTACAATTTATAAATTAAATGGGCACAAGCCACAGAAAATGATTAAAATTTGGATTGATTTTTTTCTAAGCCAGTCTTGCGGCCAATGCACGCCTTGTCGGGAAGGGGTTTATAGGTTAAAAAAAATTGTTGATTCCGAACCGGTGGATTGGAAATTGTTTGCGGAAATTTTGGATAACTTAGAGGCCAGCGCTTTTTGTGGCCTGGGGTGTGCTGTTCCTATACCGATTAAAAGTTATTTAAAAAATGTGGCTCGCCTAAAGCAAGTAAAATTCATTGACCAAAAAATAATTTGCCAGTGCTTTAGTTAAGAAATTTGTAATTTCTTAACTCGCTGAACTTCGCGGAACGAACGCTGAA
>CAYRJF010000031.1:6821-9245 GCA_964424365.1 uncultured Gammaproteobacteria bacterium
GACTGCTCCTAAAATTTCTTCTATAGAAGATTTGTTTAGGAAAGCGGTTGAGCTTTATAAAAAATGCTATCAAACTATTCTGGGCCTGATGCTTATTGGAGTTTTGACTGTATTGCCTATGATTGTGGTAGCCGCTCTTTTGTTTGTAACCGTGGCGCTTGTAGGAGGAGAGCCGAATACTTTTCTTATGCTTTTTTCCGGAGTTTTAGCCGTAGTTTTATTTTTAGCGATAATTTATATTTCCGTGTCTGCTCAAGCAGGGACTTTTCTTTATTTTAAGAAATCGGAACCCCAAAAAGGCGTGTTTGCGATTTTTAATAAAGCCAGAAAGAATTATTTTTGGCCATTTCTTTGGCTTCATATTTTGGCTGCTATTATTTTAATGGTAGGTTTTATGCTTTTAATTGTGCCCGGAATTATTTTGCTTGTATATTTTAGTTTAATTTCTTGGGTATTAATTTTTGAGGACACCCAGGGTTTTGAAGCGATTAAAAGAAGCACAAATTTAGTCAGAGGTTATTGGTGGGCGATAGTGGGCAGGTTCTTGGCGGTTTATATTCCGGTTTATATTGTGGGCGCTTTGCCGGCCATGGTTTTTGAGCAAGGCCCGGCCTTACAATTTACTAATTTTCTATTTCAGATTTTATTTTTCTTGATCACTCCTTTCTTTATTGCTTATCACTACCTTATTTATAAAGACCTGGTAAAGATCAAGACGAAAAGTCAGAAGAAAGTTTCTTAAAATTAAAGTATAAATGGGTAAAAAGAAAATCGGTTTTAAAATTGATAATAAGAAATATACCTGCCAGCCGGGAGAAAGCATCTTGCAGGTGGCGCAAAGAAACGGGGTTTATGTCCCGGCTCTTTGTTATCATCCGGATTTTCCCGCCAAAGGCAATTGCCGGGTTTGTCTTGTGGAAGTAAAGAGAAAAGGAAGCAAAAAAACCGAGCTTCTGACTTCTTGTTCTACTCAAGCGGAAGAAGGAATGGAGGTTAAAACTAATTCCTCCAAGGTTAAGAAATCCCGAAATTTAAACATTGAGCTTATTTTTGCCGAGCATGTGGAAAAATGCGCGACTTGCGTCTGGAGGTTGAATTGTCCTTTACTGGAAATGGCCCGGAAGTTTGAAATTAATATCACCCGCTTTAAGGAGCGCAAGAAAAATAGAAAAATATATAAATTCGCCAACGCCGTAGAGATAGATGGGAGTCAGTGTATTGATTGCCGGAATTGTTTGGAGGCTTGCGGAGTGATGCAAAATATTAATTATCTTCGCCTAAAAGGCAAGGGGCCTGACCAGGAAATTGTGCCTACGGAGAATAAAGATTTTGATTGTATTTATTGCGGTCAGTGCGCCCTGCATTGCCCGGTGAGCGCCGCCCAAGAACAATGTCAGTGGGAGGATGTGGAAAAAGATTTGCGAAAACAAAAAAAAGTAATGGTTGCTCAGTTCGCCCCTTCAATCCGGGTAAGCATCGGAGAGGAGTTTGGGCTGGGCCAAGGAAAAGTGGTAACCGGGCAAATTGTGGCCGCTTTGAGGGATTTGGGTTTTGATTATGTTTTTGATGTTAATTTTGGCGCGGATTTGACTACTATGGTTGAGGCGGAGGAGCTTTTGGAAAGAATTAAAGAGGAGAAAACCATGCCCCTGATGACTTCTTGTTGCCCGGCCTGGGTAAAATATCTTGAGTTTTATCACCCGGAATTAATTCCCAATTTAACCACTTCCCGGTCTCCGCATATTCATTTAGGAGGTGTAATAAAGACTTATTGGGCCCGCCAAATGAAAATAAATCCAGCTAATATTGAGGTCGTTTCTGTAATGCCTTGTACTGCTAAGAAATATGAATCTATTAGGGAGGAGTTAAAGGTGAAAGGTAAGTTGCCTGTGGATCGGGTGATTACCACTCGAGAGTTTGCCTGGCTTCTAAAACACAACAATGTTGATTTCGCGAATTTGAAGCCGGAAAAAGCGGATAATCCTTTAGGAGAATATAGTGGCGCCGCCTCAATTTACGGAGGAAGTGGAGGAGTTATGGAGTCGGCCTTGAGAACCGCCCATTTTCTGGCTTGCGGAGAAAAAAAGAAAGGAGTTTGCAAGCCCAGGATTGATTTTAAAGAAGTTAGGGGACTTGAGGGAGTGAAAGAAGCGGAAGTGAAAGTGGCCGGCAAGCCCTTGCGCGTGGCCGTGGTTAATGGGATCGGCAATATTGAACCGGTAATAGAGAATTTGAAAAATTATGATTATGTGGAAGTAATGTCCTGCCCCGGAGGTTGTATCGGCGGAGGAGGACAGCCCATCCCCACGACCCAGGAGATTAGAGAAAAAAGGATTCAGGCGCTTTATAGGATTGATAAAGGGAAAAAATCTCGGATGGCTCATCAAAACCAAGGCGTTTCCGAGGTTTTGGATTGGCTTTCCC
>CAYRJF010000032.1:0-2437 GCA_964424365.1 uncultured Gammaproteobacteria bacterium
AATGGATAGTTTCCCGCTTAAATCAGCTGATCCGAGAAGTTACCGAAAATATGGATTCTTATTTACTTCCCCGAGCCACTCGCCCCTTGGGAGAGTTTATAGACGATCTTTCCACTTGGTATATTAGGAGAAGCCGGGACAGATTTAAAGGAGAAGACGAGCAAGACAAACAGGATGCGCTCGCCACTACCAAATATATGTTACTCGAGCTTTCCCGGGCTATGGCTCCTTTTATGCCTTTTATTGCTGAACAATTATGGCAGAAATTGACCGGAAATGATTTCGGCCGAGAGGATCGGAGTGTTCATCTGGAATCTTGGCCCGAGGCCAAAGAACCGGACCAAGGAGTTTTGGATAAAATGAAGCAGGTGCGAGAGATAGTGGAAGCCGGATTGGCCAAAAGGGATGAGGCCGGTATTAAGGTAAGACAACCCTTGAGTGAATTAAGAATTAAGAATAATGAATTAAGCAAAAAGTATGAGGATTTAGTGAAAGAGGAATTAAATGTGAAAAAGATTATTAGCCAGAAAGGGGACGGAGACATTGAGGTAGAGTTGGATACGGAGATTACTAAAGATTTAAAGCTGGAAGGTATAAAGCGCGAGGTGGTCAGGCTGGTTAATGCGATGCGCAAAAAACAAGGCCTAACTCTTAAGGACTCGATTGAAATTTTTTGGGAAAGTGAAGATGAGGAGATCAGAGAGGCAATTAAAAAATATCAGACAGAAATTTTAAAAGATACTTTGGCTGAGAATCTGGAGTCGGGCCTGAAAGAGGGGTTGGGAGAAAAAGAAAGCAAGGTTAATCAAGGTTTTATTAAGCTGGCTATCCGGAAGAAATAAGTAAAATAAGTAATAAAACGGGAAGTAAAATAAGTCTTTACTTTCCACACTTATTTCTTCTCTCACTTATTTTATATACTTATTTTTTTAGGCAGGGCTACCGA
The DNA here is from genome assembly GCA_964424365.1 of uncultured Gammaproteobacteria bacterium. Classification (GTDB taxonomy): domain Bacteria; phylum Patescibacteriota; class Patescibacteriia; order Patescibacteriales; family JAGXOH01; genus JAIOTG01. Next base: position 947 of record CAYRJF010000032.1, read on the forward strand.
AGGTAAAACATAAAAAAAAGGGGGGATTAAAAAATGGAGGGTTATCAAGATCATTTAGATTATCTTGAAAGAGCGCCTGATCAGGGCGAGGTTTGTAAAATTATTAGAAAATTGCTTTTTCGTCGGTTGTATATAACCAGGGAAAGACTCTTAAAAAAGTATTTGGAAGCTGTTTGTCCTGATTGCCGGGAAAAGAAAGAGATTAAATATCCACAGGCGCCTAATGGGGGATTGCTTAGCTAAGCCAACTCCTTGTCGGGAATTTAATTCCCGACTCCTCATCAACTATTTCTTCTTATATGTCTAAAACTCAACCCAGCGCTCTAATCCTTTTCTCCGGAGGCTTAGATTCTTTTTTGGTAGCTAAAATTTTACAAGAACAACAGATTGAAATTGAGGGTATTTGTTTTACTAGTAATTTTTTTAATTGTGAAAAAGCCCGGAGAGCCGCCCGAGAAATTAAAATAAAACTTCATACTGTTAATATCAGTAAAGAAATTTTGGATTTGGTAAAAGCGCCTCCCCATGGACACGGGAAAAACTTAAATCCTTGTATTGATTGTCATGGCTTAATGCTTAAAATGGCTGGGGAATTTCTAAAAAACAAGAAAAACAAACAGGGTTTTGATTTTTTGGCCACCGGAGAGGTTTTGGGTCAACGTCCTTTTTCGCAAAATAAAAAAACTTTGGAAACAGTTAGGAAAACTGCCGGAGTTCCGGTTTTGCGACCTTTAACCGCTAAGAATTTACCCCCCACGGAAATGGAGGAGAAGGGCTTGGTAGACAGAGAAAGACTGGGAAAAATTTCAGGAAGGGGCAGGGAAGACCAGATAAAACTTGCCCGAGAGTATAATTTGCATAATTATGATTCACCCGGAGGCGGTTGTTTTTTAACAGACTCTCAATTTTCCAAACGTTTAAGCAAGATGTTTAAATATTGGCCTGATTGCACTCCTGAAGATGTGGAGCTTTTGAAATATGGCCGTGCTTTTTGGATTACTCAAAACGAGAAAAAAATTTTAGTGATTGTGGGCAGGGAAGAAAAAGATAATCAAAATTTAGAGAAACTGGCCAAACGGGGGGATGCTATGGTGGGGTTAAAAGAAAAAACCGGACCCCTGACTTTAATTAGAGGTATGTCCGGCCTGCCTTCCTATGTCTGGAGATCCTTGACTCGTCCTTTTAGCGATTACATCTACTCCCAGTTTAGAAAAAAAATACCTCAAAAATTTGAAAATGAAGATTTAAAAACAGTCGAAAATAGGGGGGAGAGGGAAATAATTGAGAAGGTCGGAATTTTAACCGGCTGGTATGCGCCCAAAGTTAGGGGAGAGAAAGTTTCCTTAGAGGTTAAAATAGTAAACTCTTAAGAAAATGCGGGTTAAAAGAAATATCAAACGAGAAAGATATACCCCCGCCAGTTTTATATCAAGGCAATTTTAGACGAGAAACTAAAGAAAAAGAATTAGGTTTTTTTAGGTGAAATAAGTA
>CAYRJF010000032.1:2537-9058 GCA_964424365.1 uncultured Gammaproteobacteria bacterium
CCGTAAAAATGGTTGCTGTTTTTGTTTTCACACCTCAACTTATTTTACCTATTTTACTTTCTATACTTATTTTTCAACCACTTATTTTACCTATTTTACTTTTTATACCTATTTCTCCTTACCCATTTTATTTTCTATACTTATTTTACATTTCATACTTATTTATTCGCCTCCCCCTTGTTTTTTGTTTTCTTAGTGCTAAAATTAAAATATAATTAATTATCTAATAAATTTAGCTTTAAACATTAAAGTTTGTTTTTGATAAAGTGAAATATTATAATTAATTGTTCAATTGTTCAATTTCTACTTACAAGATCAACAATGTAGTAATTTAACAATATGGCAATGTATTTTTATGTCTACCACTACTTGGGTTGTAATCGGGATAATCGCCGTGGTCGCCTTGGCGCTTATCTTTATTTACAATTCTCTGGTTCGTTTAAGAAATCGAGTCCAGGAGGCTTGGAGCGATATTGATGTCCAGCTAAAAAGGCGTCATAATCTAATTCCCAATTTGGTCAACACAGTTAAAGGTTATGCTAAACATGAAAGGGAAACCTTTGAAAAAGTGACTGAGGCCAGAAGTCAGGCAATGCAGGCCCAGGAAAGCGGAGGCAGTGCTCAGGATCAGGCTCAGGCTGAGAACATGCTTTCCGACACTTTAAAGTCCTTGTTTGCGGTTGCGGAGGCTTATCCGGACCTAAAGGCAAGCCAGAATTTTCAAGAGCTTCAAAGAGAATTATCCGACACCGAGAATAAAATTCAGGCCGCTCGGAGGTTTTATAATAACAATGTTCTCCAGTTCAATACCAAGATCCAATCTTTCCCCACTAATTTTCTAGCCGGAATGCTTAAATTTAGCCAGAAAGATTTTTTTGAGATTGAGGAAAAAGAACGGGAGAATGTGGAGGTTAAGTTCTAGTCCCAATTACAAATACACAAATTCAACACAAATAACACAAATATTTTTATTCGCATTTCAATAGTTTAACTTTAAGAGAATTCGCGGTATTCGCATGTAATTCGCGGATTTGCATTGTATGCCAACTCTATACACTCATTCCGATTCTAATGCCCGGAAGACCTGGTTTTTAATGACCGGGTTTCTTGTGCTTGTAATTTTAGTGGGGTATGTCTTTAGTTTGGCTTTGGATACTTCGGTAATTTTGTATGTGGCCGTGATTTTTAGCGTGGTCACCGCTTTTATTAGTTATTGGTGGAGTGATAAAATTGTACTTAAAATGAGTAATGCCAAGTTAGTTAAATTTGAAGATAACAAAGAATTATATAGAATTGTGGAGAATTTATGTATTACCGCCGGCTTGCCGGTGCCCCGGATTTATATTATTGAAGATACCGCTCCTAATGCCTTTGCCACCGGTCGTGATCCGGAACACTCCGTGGTAGCTGTGACTAGCGGTTTACTTCAGAAACTGGAAAAAAATGAGCTTGAGGGCGTAATTGCCCACGAGCTTTCCCATATCGGCAACCGGGATATTTTAATAGCTACGGTTACTACGATTTTAGTCGGGTTTATTGTGCTTTTAGCTGATTGGTTTAGGCATTGGGCTTTTTTCGGGGGCTTGCGAGACAGAGATAGTGGCAAGGGAGGACAGATTCAGCTGATTATTATTGTGGCGGCAATCTTGCTTTCCATATTAGCTCCCATTTTCGCTTATATGATGAAATTTGCCATTTCCCGAAAAGAGGAGTTTCGGGCTGACGCTGACGGAGCTTTATTAACTCGTTATCCCGAGGGCTTGGCTAGCGCTTTGGAGAAAATTTCCGCTGACACCGAACCCTTGGAAGTTGCTAATCGGGCCACTGCCCACATGTATATCGCTTCGCCTTTTGAGGGTAAAAGAGACAAGAGATCTAAGAAAGGATTTTTCGCCAAGGCCTTCATGACTCATCCACCTGTAGAAGAAAGAATAAACGCCTTAAGAAACAAGAATACTTAACTTTTATGCTTGTCCGCCGAAGCTCAGCAGAGCGTAGGCGGAACACACCCGCCTGTAGAAGAGAGGATAGCGTCTTTAAGGGGAATGAAAACTTAAAAAATTCCAAAATCTTAAGCTCAAATGACAAAACAAACCCAAAGCCCAAACAAATAAAATTTTAATATTTAATTCTTAGGAATTGATTTGACGTTTGGATTTTGATTTTTGGATTTAGTGCAATGATTTTATATAGGGAAAAATTGCAGAGTCATATTGAAGCGGTTGGAAAGCTGGAAAAAATTATAGACAGGGCCTTTAAGCTTTTGGAAGGAGAAAGTAGGATTACCGAATATGAACTAAAAGAATTTATTTTAGGGCAGTATAAAAGAGAAGGTTTGGTTACGGATTGCGGAAATTGTATTGTGGCCTTTAGGCAAAACACGAGCTATGTTCATTATTTGCCTTCCCAGTACTGTCTAAAAATAAAACCCGAATCCTTGATTTTAATTGATGTCTGGGCTAGGTTGAAAAAAAGAGGAAGTGTTTATGCGGATTTAACTCGAATGGCCTATAAAGGAGAAAAATTGCCCGGAGAAATTCAAGTTGTTTTTGAAGCAGTTAGAAAGGCCAGGGACGCGGTTATTAAAAAAATCAAGCATGATTTATCTCAGAAAAAACTTCCCTTGGGAAAAGAGGTTGACCAGGTAGCTAGAAATATAATTAGTGAGCAGGGCTTTGAGGGTAAGTTTAAACACGCCCTAGGTCATTCCTTAGGATACGCAGGTCCCCATGGAACCTTAAAGGGCCTGAGTCCTAAATCTCGGAACCGGCTTAAGGTTGATTTACCTTACACTATTGAGCCCGGTATTTACCTAGACGGAAACTTTGGAGCCAGGAGCGAGATTGATTTTTACATTTCCTCTGACTTCGAGTTAATTTTAACCAGCAAGGTTCCCGGAAAGATTAAAATTATTAGTTAAATCATATGAATCAAAAAGAGAAAGAAAAATTAATCAAAGAGCTTGAGAGGCTAAAGACAATTAAAGGAGAAGAAAGGGGGGCTGACATTAAGTTTTTAGCTAAATATTTAAAGCAAAAAGAAGGAAAGGAAAACTATGATAAACTTGTAGAATTTTTGAGACAAGAATTGGATTTCCGGCTTCCCGATTTGGAAAAATTAAATAGCGTGGATTGGATTCCCGCTTCTATTCCCCACATTTTTATGGTCGGGATGGTAAGGTATTTTAATTGGACTGAAGAGGATATTTTAGAATTGGGAAGGAAGGTTTTGGGTTTTTCCCGTTCAATCAGAATTTTTACTAAACATTTTGTTTCGGCGAAATTTAGTATAAAAAAGGTGACTGAGAATTGGAATAAATATTATAGTTTCGGCAAAGCTGAGCTGATTAGTTTTAAAAAAGCAAAAAAAGAAGCAGTTATGAGGATTTATGATTTTAATACACACCCGGTTGTCTGTAAGTTTTTAGAAGGAGTAATAGAAGAGTTTTTGAAAGTTTTTACCGGTAGCAAGCAGACTCGGGTTGAAGAAACTAAATGTATGTGCCGGGGTGATGATTATCATGAGTTTAAATTAAATTGGTAATAAATTGATAACTATGAAATTAGAAATCAGAAATCAAAACTTAAATCAAGTTAAAGCTGACTTAGAACTTATTTTTGTTCTTAAGGGCAAGCTAGATCAGAACTGGATTCGGAAAGCTGATTTTAAATTTAGAGAGTTTAAAGGAGAAACAGATAAGGTTATTATTCTAGAAGACAAGGGCAGGATGTATGCGGGAATTGATTCCCTGGATCCGGAAAGTCTGCGCATCGGAGCCGGTTTGGCTATTAAATCTTTAGCCGGGTTTAAATTTAAAAGTTTAAAATTAGGACTTTACGGCAAGCAAGACGGAAACATTAAAGCTTTAACAGAGGGGTTTTTGTTAGGAGAGTATTTTTTTGATCAATATTTGACCACCAAAAAGAAAAATTATTTAAAGAAAATTATTTTTGCGCAAGAGGAATATTCCGGGGGCAAACTTGACAGCTTAGCTAAGTTAAAAAAACAACTTAGAGAGGCCGAGTTAATTGCCGGGGGAGTTAACTATGCCCGGGATCTTGTTAATATGCCTCCTTCAGAGCTTACTCCGGTGAAACTGGCTGATTTTGCCAGGGATTTGGGCAAAAAGAATAATTTATCCGTTCAAGTAAGAGGAGAAAAATATTTGGAAAAAGAAGGTATGGGAGCCTTTTTGGCAGTTAGCAAGGCCAGTCCTTATCCTCCTCAGTTAATTCATTTAACCCACAAGCCGGAAAAAGCGAAAAAGAAAATCGCCCTTGTGGGCAAAGGGCTTACCTATGATTCGGGAGGTTTGAGTATTAAGCCCAGCTCCGGAATGTCTTCTATGAAAGCGGATGAGAGCGGAGCCAGCGCTATTTTGGGTATTATGCAGGCGGTGGCCGGGCTTAATTTGCCTTTGGAAGTACACGGAATAATCGGGGCCACGGAAAATGTAATAGGTAAGCACGCTTACAAGCCGGACGATATTTTAAAATCCCGGAGCGGCAAAACCATAGAAGTGAAAAACACTGATGCCGAGGGCAGGTTGGTTTTGGCTGATTGCCTCTCTTACGCTCAAGAAAAAAATCCGGATTATATTATAGATATTGCCACTTTAACCGGAGCGGCCGTGGTTGCTTTAGGAGAATATACTCTGGGGATTTTGGGGAATGACCAAAAGTTAAAAGATTCTTTAAGGAAGGCAGCCGGGGAGAGTGGAGAGTTGAGCGCGGAACTGCCGTTTAATAGATATTTAAGGCCTTTGCTAAAAAGCGAAGTAGCTGATATTAGCAATATTCCCTCTTCGGGTTTTGGAGGGGCGATTACAGCCGGTTTGTTTCTGGATGAGTTTGTAGAAAAGAAATATAAAAATAAATGGGCTCATCTGGATATAGCCGGACCCGCTTTTGTGGAAAAGCCCTGGGGGTATAATCCTCCCGGAGGAAGCGGAGCCGGAGTCAGGATGATACTGCAGTGGCTTAAGGGTTTATAAATGTAATCCGAATGCTCCGAATGGGTATCCGAATGCCCCGAATAAATGTAATCCGAATTATCCGAATGCAACAAAAATTTTACAAAAAAGACCGCAAAAATTGTGTTAACTAAAAATTTGATGAGTAATTATAATAAGAAAACAGAGCTGCTAGCTCCGGCGGGAAATTTGGAGAAGCTGAAAACCGCATTTGCCTACGGGGCTGATGCGGTTTATTTGGGTGCGGCTGACTTTTCTCTGCGGGTCAGGATAAATAATTTTAATTTAGCTCGAATCAGGCGAGCGGTTAAGTATGCCCGGCAGAGAGAGAAAAAAGTTTATTTAACCATTAATATTTTTGCCCACAACCGACACTTAAAAAAAATTCCCGCCTATGTCCGGAAGCTAAAAGAAATCGGAGTGGACGGTTTGATTGTAAGCGACCCTGGAGTATTGGAAATTATCAAAAAAGAGTGGCCGGGAGCGGAAATTCATTTATCCACCCAGGCCAACTGTATTAACTTGGAAGCGGCCCGATTTTGGCAAAAAAACGGAGTGAAAAGAATAATTTTGGGACGAGAGGTGAGTTTAAAGGATATTAAGAAGATAAAAAAAGAATTGCCTGATTTGGAGTTGGAATATTTTGTTCACGGAGCTATGTGCATGGCTTATTCCGGGAGATGTTTTCTGTCCCAATATTTTTTGGGCAGATCTGCTAATCTGGGAGATTGTGTTCAGCCCTGCCGTTGGAAATATTTTCTCCGGGAAGAAAAAAGACCGGAAAGCGGGCTGGAAATAGAGGAAGACAAGGAAGGATCTTATATTTTAAATTCTAAAGATTTGTGTTTAATCGAATATTTGGACGAACTTAGAAAAGCGGGCGTGGATAGTTTTAAAATCGAGGGTAGAAATAAGAGCGTTTACTATCTGGCCAATGTCTGCGGAATTTATAGAGAAGCAATTGATAATTCGGGTAAAAATAAAGACTATTTTAAGAAAGAATTGGAAAAGAAATTGGTTCACCGCGGTTACACCACCGGATTTTTGTTAGGGGAAGCTGCGGAACAAAATATTACGGATTCGCACATTCCCGGTAAATGGGAGTTCTGCGGACAAGTGATAGGCAAGCAGAAGGGCTTGATCAAGATTCGGGTCCATAATACTTTTAAAAAAGGGGATATTGTGGAAATAGTTAAACCGTTTTATAATGTAATTAAAGTAAAAATAAATAAATTTTGGGAAGCAGAAACCGGGGAAGAAATGGCAGAAGCGCATGGAGGGGGTAGCGGGGACGTGGTTTTATTGCAAGTTGAAGAAAAGGTTCCGGAGTGGAGTGTTTTGAGAAGGAAGTTGAGAAAGTAAAATGAAATTGGAGATTGAGAAATTGGAAATTAGGCTTAGAATAAAATATTTTTACCAATTTTAAATTTTTTAATTTCAAATCCCAAAAATTGTTTGGATTATTGGGATTTATAATTTAAGATTTGTTTAGGATTTAGTGCTTAGGATTTAGGATTTTATCGCATATGATTTCTTATTTAAACGGAAA
>CAYRJF010000033.1:0-8852 GCA_964424365.1 uncultured Gammaproteobacteria bacterium
CTTTTTTATTTTCTCAAATTTGTTAAAATAAGGATATGAAGGAAGCTATAAATTATAAAAAAATAGATAAGGGCCGGGTGCAGTGCCGGGCTTGCGCGCATTATTGCCAAATCAATGATGGTAATGTAGGTATTTGCGGGGTTAGGCAAAACCGAGAAGGGAAATTATATTCCTTGGTTTTTGACCGGGCCATAGCCCTAAATATTGATCCGATTGAGAAAAAGCCTTTTTATCATTATTTGCCTAACAGTCGAACTTTTTCCGTAGGCACTTTGGGCTGTAATTTTCGTTGCGCTAATTGTCAAAATTATGAAATTTCTCAAGTTTTCGGCTTTAAAGGCAAGGTAGGAGAGTATAATCATTTGAGTTGGGGAGAGAAAATCACTCCGGCAGAAATTGTTCAGGGGGCGCTTCGGTCGGATTGTAAAAGCATTGCCTACACTTATAACGAGCCCACGGTTTTTTGGGAATACGCTTATGAAACCATGAAGCAGGCTCATGCTCAAAATCTTAAAAATGTCTGGGTCTCTAACGGTTTTATGTCTGCGGAAATCTTGAATACAATTTTACCTTACCTTGACGCTATTAATGTGGATTTAAAATCAATTCGCGATGATTTTTATAAAGACTATTGCGGAGCTCGCCTGGAACCGGTACTGGAAAATTTGAAAAAAATAGCTAAGGCCGGAGTTCATTTAGAAGTTACCACTTTGGTAATCCCGACTTTAACTGATCAGCCGGAGGAGCTTAAAAAAATTGCTCGGTTTATTAGAGAGAAACTAGGCCCGGAAATTCCCTGGCATGTTAGCGCTTTTTCTCCGGAAATTTCTTGGAAATTAAAGGATTTACCCAAAACCACTGCAACAAAAATTAAGGAAGCCCGGAAAATCGGAAAAGAAGCGGGCTTAAAAAAGGTTTACGTCGGGAATGTTTGATAAGCAAAAAATTATAAAAATTTTTTGATTCGCGGAAATTTGTTAAACACAAGCTGACTTACGTGGAAAATAATAAAAAGGTTCTTTGGATAATTTTACGGGTTTAAAAAATATAAGTTCCCCCTAGAGGGGGAATTTAAGGGGGTGTAATAGGTTTTAAGTGCCCAAAAAGCTTGGACTTTTAATAACATTTTTACAATTTTTAAATTTAACACACCCCTAATCCGCCAGCCGGCGGACCCTCTCGAAGAGGGGACTTTTACCCACAGAAATCTCCGAAGAACCATAAAAAACAATGAATAAAAATAATCAGAAAAAGAAAAGGATTGGGATTGATGCCCGGATGTACGGACCCTTAGGCAAAGGCTTGGGTAGATACACCCAGGAAATCGTGGATAATATTATTAAAATTGACAAGGATTGCGAATATGTAATTTTTTTATCCCAAGATAATTTTGATGAATTTGAAGCGGAGAGAGAGGGGGTTAAGAAAGTTTTGGCTGATGTGCGCTGGTATACTCTGGGAGAGCAGATTAAAATGCCTTTTTATATTGCCAAAGAAAGACTGGATTTAATCCACTTCCCTCATTTTAATGTTCCGATTTTCACTCCCACTAAATTCGTGGTAACCATACATGACTTGATTTTAACCAAATTTCCCACCACCAGAGCCACCACTCTGGGGCCGTTTTTATATAAGTTAAAAAATTGGGCTTACAAATTGGTGATTTGGCTAGCTGTAAAAAGGGCTAAAAAAATAATCGCGGTTTCTCGGTTTACCAAAAATGACATTGTGGAGAAATTTAAAATCAAGAAAAATAAAATAGAAGTAACTTATGAAGGAGTGGCAAATTTGGCTAAAGGCAGGGATTCTTTGTTTGTGGCCAAACTGGATGACAGAAAGACTTTAATGAGTTATAATATTAGTGAGAGGTTTTTTTTATATGTCGGAAACGCTTATCCGCATAAAAATTTGGAAGGCTTATTAGAATCTTTTCGGGAGTTACTAAAGGATTTTCCGGAATTGAATTTGGTAATGGTGGGAAAAGAGGATTATTTTTATAAACGAATCAGGCAAAAGGCCGAGGATTTGGGTTTATGGGAAGAAGGTGAAGAAAACTCTTCGGTGATTTTTCCCGGTTATGTTCCGGATGAAAAATTGGAAATTTTATACACTAAAGCCCTGGCTTATGTTTTTCCCAGTTTTTATGAAGGTTTCGGCTTACCGCCCTTAGAGGCAATGGCCAAGGGTTGTCCGGTGGTAAGCTCTAAAGAGTCCAGTCTGCCCGAGGTTTTGGGAGAGGCGGCCCTCTATTTCAACCCCCGCAAAAAGGAAGAGATAAAAAAAGCCTTGGAAAAAATTATAAACAATCCCGAAACGCGCTCCCGGCTAAAAAGTTTAGGACTGAAACAAGTTCGTAAATATAGTTGGTGGGAGTGCGCTCGGCAAACTTTGGAAATATATTATAAAATAACCCATGCTTGGAACCGGAAAAAATTCCTCGGAAAAAAAAGTTGAAAATAACGGTTTGGTAGTAAACTTGAATAGACAGGAAGAAACAGATAAGGAGATTCGTCCTCGAAAGAGAAAGTCTTGGCTGGCTTCGGTCAAGGGTTTTTTTGCTTGGTTGCGACCCTCTGATCCAGCGGTGGATTTTATTAAAACTTTTCAAGAAAAAGACAAAAAATCTACGCCAGCCCGACAATTTTTAAAAAATGATTCCCGGGAAAAGAAGCCTGAAGAAAAATCGCGAAAGGTTAAGAAAGAAACTAGCACTGTCTCCCGGCTAAAAAACTCTTTAAATATTTTGCCGTTTCGCAGTTATAATATCTGTCAGAGAAATTTCGGGGAAATAGTTATATTTTTATTTCAGATTATTTGGTCTAATTTTAAATCATTCCTGAAATTATTTTCTTTTTTAAGAAAGTTAATCAAAGCCGGCGGGAAAGTAGCCGTTTTTTTAATAAAATTGCCTGTGAAAATTCTTAAGGCAAAAAAAATTTTCAAGGACCTGAGCAAGCTAAAGAGATTTAAAATCAAGTCTTTACAGATTAGTCGAGTAGAAAAAAAGGCTAAAGAAAAACGGAAAAAACCCCTCAAAACTAAAAAGAAAGAAACTAAAAATAATAAGAAGAAAAATAAAGAGAATACCGATGCTCAGGCCGAATTTATTTTAAGTCGTTTTTATCACCGGTCCGGGTTTTTGGCCAAATCTTTATTTTCTTTTATAGTTTTGCTTTTTTTATTGATTTTACCTTTTAAGGCCTTTAGTTATTACCAATCCCTGGATTTATCGCAACTGGAAGGAAAAGTTTTGGGAATGTCGGAAAAGGCGATTTCCGATTTAAAAGAGGCGGCCCAATCTTTTAGCGAGCTTAATATGCAAGGGGCTCAAATTCATTTTTCCCGAGCCGGAAACAACTTTTTAAAAGCACGGGAAGAGTTAAAGGAGATTAATAACATTCTTCTTAAACTTTCTCGGTTTGCCCCCGGAGAAAAAGCAAAGTTAGCTTCAATTAGCAAAGAAATTTTAGCCTCCGGGCAACTGGCCTCCCGAATGGGCAACAATCTTGCTCAGGCCCTGGACAGCTTGTTAAAGATTGATTTTAAGGGCGAGGATAAAAAAATTATCCAAAGAATAGAAGGTTTTGAAAAAGAAATAGCTAAGGCGGAGGAGAACGGAAAAAAGTTGAATCGAATTTTAGAAAGTATTGACAGTAAAGTTTTACCTCCGGAATACAGAGGCGAGTTTTTAGATTTGCGCAATAAAATAACTAATTTTAATCAATTTGCCGCGGAGCTAAGCAGTTTAACAGAAAAAATTAAGATTTTTTTAGGCAAAAAACAAGACCGGAAATATTTATTGGTTTTTCAAAATAGCGGGGAGTTGAGAGCTACCGGCGGTTTTATGGGCAGTTTTGCGCTTTTGGAATTTAGTCAAGGAGAACTCGAAAACATAGAGGTTCCCAAGGGCGGGAGTTATGATGTGGACGGGAGTTTAAATAAATTAATCGCCGCTCCCAATCCTCTGCAACTGGTCAGTGATCGTTGGTATTTTCGGGATTCCAATTGGTGGCCCCATTGGCCGACTTCGGCCCAAAAAATTCGTTGGTTTTATGAAAACAGCGGGGGGCCGACTGTGGACGGGGTAATCAGTTTTACCCCGGAAGTTTTGGGAAGCATTTTAGAAATAACCGGACCCCTGGATATGCGCGAGAATTATGGTATAATTATTACTAAGGATAACTTTTGGGACAGCATTCGAAAAGCGATTGAGGAGGAGAAAAAGGAAGAGGATCACAAACCCAAGAAAATCATTAGCTCTTTATTTGAACGTTTAATCGAGAAAATACCGGAAAAGATTAATCAGAAAAATTTAGTAAATTTTTTGGATGAATCCCGAGGGCACCTGGAGGCGAAAAATATTTTATTTTATTTTGATATTCCTGAACTTCAAGAAGAAGTGGAAGAGAGGTCCTGGGCAGGCAGAATTAAAGAAACCGGCAAGGATTATTTGGCGGTTATTAACACCAACATAGCCGGAGGAAAAAGCGACAGGCAAATTAGCCAAGTAATCGATCACGAGGTCGAAATTAAAGAAGACGGAACAGTAGTGGACACCTTAAGAATCGAGAGAAAGCATTTGGGCGCCTCCAGCCAATATTATTATGGAAACCGGAACGTTAATTGGCTTCGGGTTTATGTTCCCGGGGGTAGTCAATTAATAGAGGCAAGAGGTTTTGAAAAACCGAACGAAATATATTTTGACAGACCGGATGAGTCTTGGGAAAAAGACCCCTTGATTAAAAAAGAGGAAGAATTTTCTCGCAAAGATCCGGAAAGTAATACTGTGATTTACCAGGAGCAGGGGAAAACCGTATTTGCCAATTGGACCATGCTTGATCCGGGCGAGAGCCAAGTAATTTATTTTAAATATGAGTTGCCTTTTAAAGTAAAGACTCAAGAAGAGCAAAAGAATTTTTGGCGGGAATGGGAGGAGAAATTAACCGGAGGCGAGTCTAAAAAATTAACTCCCTATTCCTTGTTAGTACAAAAACAGCCAGGCTCTAAAGGGGTGAAAATTCACTCCAGGCTCAATTTGGCGAATAATTATGAAATTTTGTGGACATTTCCCCGGGACGTGGAAGAAAAAAATAAAGCCTGGAATTATAGCGGAAATTTAATCAAAGATAGATTTTTGGCAACGCTTTTAACTAGAAATGAATAATTATGTCTAAAGAAAAAGGAGAAAAAATTACAGTCAGACAAGCTGACTCATCTGAAAAAAATAAAGATAATTTTGTAAAAAAATCTTTACCTTCGCAAAAGAAAGCGGAAGCTGAAAATAAAAAAATTCAGGAGGAAAATCGCAAAGAAAGAGAGGAAAACATAAAAACAAGCTTATCTGAAATTTACAAAGATGAAAAGGGCGGTGAAGTGGATGTTAAAAAGATAAACAAGAAGAAAAAGGGCGGGATTGTGTTTTGGTTTTTTAATTTTCTGTTTTTGGTCTTAGTTGTTATAGGTATCAGCGCCGGAATATTTTATTATTTTTTGGAAAATGGAGGAAAAAAAGTTGATTTGGAATTTCGAATTGATTCCCAAAAGGAAGTTTTGGCCGGAGAAGAATTTTTTTATGAGATTTACTATCAAAATCCGGCTAATTTCAGCTTTAATGATGTAAGGATTTCCGCTGATTATCCGGACAATTTTGTCTTATTGGATAGTTTTCCGGAAATTGACGGCCGGGAAGCGGGAAAAGATTATTGGGAGATTTCCGAGATTCCTCCGCACGGAGAAGGCAGGGTAAAGATTAAGGGTAAAATTATAGACCGGGAAAAAGAGTCGGCGGTTTTCTTGAGCGAGGTTTCCTACACTCCGAGTAATTTTTCCAGTCAATTCAGCCGAGAGGACTCCTTTAGCACCAACTTACTCGGAAGCGGTTTTGACAACAATTGGGATTACCCGTCCAGTATTTTGGTGGGCGAGGAGGAAAAAATTACTTTAAATCTAGACCCCTCCGAGGAGAATTATTTAAAAAATTTCATCTTGGAGGTGGAAAGCGGTGATAATATTGAAATCAAAGAAGGGGGTGTTTCCGAGCTTGAAGAGGGAGAAGAGGCGGTCTTAAAATCAGAAGCATTAGAAAATAATTCTTGGAATTTAGGCTTTTTAGAAAACAAAGCGGCTTCTTGGGAGATGACGCTGGTGGCTCGAGAAAAACTGAGCGAAACTCAAAATTTAAAATTTATTTTTAAAAAACCGGAAGGTGAAAAAGAATATATATTTAAGGAAAAAATCTTGGAAATGGAGGTTATAAAAAGCAATTTGGATTTAAGCTTGATTATCAACGGATCTGAGCAGAAAACTCGGGTTAATTTCGGGGAAACTTTGAATTATTCCCTGAATTATGCCAACAAAGGAGAAACCGCTATGAAGGATTTGACCATCATGGCTGTCATGGAAAGCCAATCATTGGATTGGACTACCTTAAAAGACGCACAAGAAGGAGTGGAAAAAGGAAACACTATTACTTGGACTCGGGAGCAGATTCCCAAATTAGAGAATTTGGAAGTGGGCGAGGAGGGGACAATTGATTTTTCTATAGATGTAATCCCTTTTACGGCAGGCGATCTGGACAAGCCCTTTGAAATCAGGAGTTATGCGCAGTTTATTTTGGGGGAGGGGACAGAGAATCAAGCAACTACCAGTGAAGACAACCGCAGTAATGTTATAGTAAGTAAAATTAACAGTGACCTAAGGTTGACTGAGGAAATTAGATATTTTAATAAAGACAATATTCCCGTGGGCACGGGCCCCCTGCCGCCTCAAGTGGGGGAAGAAACCACCTTTAAGGTTTATTGGGAACTGAGGAATAATCTCCATGAGTTAAAAGATGTCAAGGTTACTTATGAACTTCCGGAAAATCTGGAATGGAATAACAAAAACCGCACCTCGGCCGGAAGCATTAGGTATAATCCGGAAAGCCGGGAGATTGTCTGGGATGTCGGAAGATTGCCTTTGGCAATTTATCAAGCTAACGCCGAGTTTAGTGTTAGTTTAACACCGCAAGAGGAGGATGAAAATAAAATTTTAGTTCTTTCTCCCGGTTCCAGCGTAGAGGCTTATGACACGGAAACCGAGGCCACGGTAACAGATACCACTAAAGCCAAAACCACCAAGTTGGAGGATGATGAGATTGCGGACGAAAGTAGCGACGGACGAGTGGAATAATTTTTAGATATTTGTTATAATTAAATAATATGATTAAATTCAACTCACTAATTCGGAAATTTGCATTAATAGCTATACTTGTTAGCGTTTTTGTATTTTTATCCGGGGAAAAAGATTTTTCTTCCCGGCAGGTAGCTCAAGCCCAATCCGGCCTTGCTGATGCCATCGGAGTCAGAGTGCTTGCCAACCCCGACCACTATAGTCCCTTAACTTGGTATAGAAAACAAGGTTTTACCGGCTCTCCCCAGGCGACCCGCGTGGACGGCTACAAAGCCATTAAGGAAGGCAGAAGCACTTATGTGAACGTAGGTAATGTGGAAGGCAATAATTTAAATACCTATATATATATAATTTCCTATGACCAGGGCGCAACTCCCAAAACTAGAGAAATTTACCAGCAGATAGTAAACAACTGGGAATTTAATCAGAATGTAGAAAATACCGGTACCTGTACCATTTCCTCTATTATCTGCGAAGAGGAAGAGGATTGCGCTTCCGGGTACACCTGTCTTCAGGATAAATGTCAAATTGAGGGCGAGGCCCCCAGTTGTCACATAGACTCGGATTGTCCCTCAGGTATTTATTGCGATAGTAATAAAGCGCAAATTGTCCGGGATGTGGAAAGAATGGGAGAAATAACCGATATTCGAAGAGCTTTGGAAGATTATCGCCATAGCAGGGGCAATTATCCGGTTCTCTCGGCCGGGACATATTTAAAATACAAAACCACCTCAGTCTGGCCCAGCTGGCAGAAAGAATTGGGTAGTGTATTAGGCCTAAATATGCCCCTGGACCCAATTAATGTATTTGGAGTCTGTAGCACCACCGCCACTTTTACCCCGGAAACTTGTTGGGATAAGGTTAATTCTCGTTTTGCCCGGACCATAGACGGAAATGGCCAGCCACAACTGCGCGACAGAGACAAAATTTATTTCTATAATACTTTAAGCCCTCAGGACTACATTTTGTGTGCTAACCTGGAAACACAATCCGAATTTAGCAACCTGGGTTCCTATGGCTGTCAGTCCTCACCTTCGCCCTTGACCAACAATCCCCCAAGCGTGCAAAATCCCGCCCTTAACGCCTCGGCCGGAAATAATCTTACAGCCTATTTGCAGATTATAGACCCGGAAGGGGACAATATTATCCTTAACACGACTGTCGTTCCCAGTACCAGTATTAGCTCCGGCTGGAGCAGTAATGGAGGTGGAGATATATACATTTCTAAAGTAAGTGAAAATGATTTTTTACTGGAGTCAGCCAGCGCTCCCGCAGATTCAAATGATTATTCTTTTGACATAGAGCTCGAGGATAGTTTTGAAAATGAAACCACTCAAACCATAACCATCTCAATCGGCTCTAATCCTCCCCAGCTAGATATTTCTGATTGCCCTGATACGGTTGATGTAGGCAGTCTTTATCAGTGCGAGGTTACCTGTTCAACCGGTAATTGCAATTTTTCCTATACCTGGAGCCCTCCTCAACCCGGCAGTATTACCAACAATAGCGCCACGGGTGTAATCATCGGAACCTCGACAGTTTCCGAGGCAGGCAACTATCAAATCGTAATCCGAGCCGAGGACAACTCCAGTGGCCTGGTCAGTGAAGCGGAAACTCTAAACCTTTCTATTGAAAATTTTTGCGGAGACGGGGTAGTCCAGGATCCTAATATGAAAGGGGAA
>CAYRJF010000034.1:0-8701 GCA_964424365.1 uncultured Gammaproteobacteria bacterium
GAGAAAATGCGTGAGGCATTGAAAATTAATCCCAATTTAGGCGTGGCGGTTTCTTTGGACGGAATCGGAAAAGTTCATGATAATTTGCGCGGGGTGGAAGGCGCTTATGAAAAGGCCGAGAAAACGCTGGAACATTTAAAAGATTTGGGAGTATCCGGGTTAAAGATTTCTTTTACCTTAGGGGATGAAAATATCCGCGAGCTCCGGAAAGTTTATCGGTTTGCCCGGGATATCGGAGCGGAGTTTTCCTTAACCGCGGTTCACTCCAGTGAAAATTATTTCGGCACCGAGAATGAGATAAATTTGGCCGAAAAAATGGAGAGGGAAATTGATTGGATTATAAAGCAAGAATTACAAGGTTTTAACCCTAAAAACTGGGCCCGGGCTTTGTATGCCCATGGCTTGAAAGAGTTTTTAAGAACCGGAGAGCGGATTTATCCGGATTATTCCGGAAAATATAATTTGTTTATAGATCCTCTGGGGCGGGTTTATCCTTGCGATGTTTCCGAAAAAACTATAGGCAATCTGGATAAAAACGGTTTAAATATTGATAGGAGTAAATCAGACCAAGCTTGCGCTAAAAGCTGGATGATTTGCACCGCCCGCCCGGCTATAAAAAAACACTGGTTCCGCTCTATTCTTTGGATAGTAATAAATAAATTTAAATTAGTATTTAAAGGGGAAAATTTTTAATCATCTTAGTGCTATATTTTCCATTGGGTAGGCTGTGCTGGGGTGGCACTGGAAAATATAGTACTAAGATGATTAAATCGATATAGCAGTTAATAATATGAGAGTTTTACTTATAAACAATTATCATTATTTACGCGGAGGCGCGGAGCGCGCTTACTTTGATTTGGGTGAACTTTTGGAGAGCCGGGGGCATGAAGTGGCTTATTTCTCCACCCAAAACCCCAGAAACCGGGAAACAAAATACAGCTCCTATTTTGTCCGGGATTATGACTTGAGAGGGGATTATAATATTATTCAAAAGTTAAAAATAGCCCTGCGGATGATTTATAACCGGGAAGCAAAAGTTAAACTGGAAAAATTGATCAAAGACTTCCGGCCGGACGTGGTTCACTTGCATAATATTTATCATCACTTATCTCCCTCGGTGATTAAAGTGGCCCGGAAGCGGAATCTCCCCGTGGTTATGAGCTTGCACGACTATAAATTGATTTGCCCTAATTATAAAATGTTTAGGCAAGGCAAGATTTGCCGGAAGTGTTTGGGAGGTAAGTATTATAATTGTTTAAGATATAAGTGCGCGCAAGACTCTCGGTTGAAAAGCTTAATTTCAACCCTAGAGGCCTACTGGCAAGAAAGAGTTTTAAAAATTTATGAAAAAGTGGATTTATTTATTTCTCCCAGCAAACATTTAAAAAAGAGATTTATCCAGGCCGGTTATCGGGAAGAAAAGATTAGGGTTTTACCTCATTTTTTAGAGTCAGGGGAAATTTTTTCTCAATCGGAATCGGGCGGAGAAAATTATTTCCTATATTTGGGAAGACTTTCTCCGGAGAAAGGTGTGGAGAAACTGCTCTTGGCCTTGAGTGAAACAGAGGACCTTTATTTGAAAATTGCCGGGGAGGGGAGTGAAGAGGAAAAGCTCAGGAAAATAGCTCAAGAGAAAAATCTTTCTTCCCGAGTGGAGTTTTTGGGATATAAAGATAAAAAAGATTTAAACGATTTAATTAAAAGGGCCGGGGCCGTGGTTTTTCCTTCGGTTTGGGAAGAAGTGTTCGGTTATGCGATTTTGGAATCTTTGGCTTTGGGGAAACCGGTAATTGCTTCCCGAGTCGGGGCGATTCCGGAAATAATCAAAAACGGCTACAACGGTTATTTATTTGAGTCCGGAGATATTTTGGATTTAAGGGAGAAGTTAATAGAGACTAGCCTGAAAGATACTGAAAAATTAGAGAAAAACGCCCTAGAATCTATTCAAAAATATAATTCTAAAGACTACGCAACAGAGATAGAAAGTCTTTACCGGGAGGTGATGGGTCAAAACAGCAACTTCTAAAATCAAGTTTTTGGCTTTGAACCCTTGACTTTTTTTGTATTAAGTGTTAGAGTTATGAGTTATAATTTTAATATTCAATTAATAGTAAATCAAAAACTATGAAAAAAATAACAGCTAAAATTAGCTTACTCGCCTTGGTGGGTGTTTTAATCCTCTCGGGTGTTTTTTGGGGTTATAAGGCCTCGGGAGATTTTTATCCCACTTATTACAGCGGAGAAGCGATTTCTTACGGCAATGATGTCGTGATCGGCACAGTTAATTCCGGATTTGCGGAAATCTTTGAATTGCGGGGAGACAATTTAATCAAAACCTCCCGGATTTATCCTCAAAACGGGGAGAAAGATTTTTCCGACTTGGTGTTTAATCAAAAGAACGGACGATTGTATCTTTATCTTGTTAACGGACGTTATATCTACCAATATGATATTTCCAACAGCCATCAACCGAAATTAATCGCTAAGACCAAGGACAATGCTTGGGACTGGTTTTATGGATTGTCAAAAAGGGGAGACAGAATTTTAACCATTGGCAACCAAGGAACCAAGGTCTGGAATCAAGATTTACAAACCGTCAACTCCCATCCGGAGCTGGAAAATAAGTATCAATATAATATTAATTTTGATGATACAACCGATTATGTTTTTAATTTAAAAGAAAATAAAACCGAGGTTTATGAAATTCAGGGACGGGAAGCGGTAGCTCATAGTTATTTTAATTTTAAAGGAGATCATTTCCGCAAGGCCTATTATGATGATACTCACGGTCTTTTTGTGGTAGATGATGATTCTCTGGGTAAATATTGGGTTAATGATTTGGCCGGTAAGATTGTGAAAAAGAAAGAATTTAAGCATATTTCCGACCACGGATATGATGTGGACGGAGAAGATGACAGCAGATATGTTTATTTCTCCGACGGAGTTGGAGTGGTAAAATCTGATAAATACACCCTTGAGCCCGTAGATTGGTTATTTACCACCGGGATCGGAGAGAAACAGGGCTGGGCCCAAGGATTAAATGTGGTTCGCCGAAGCAATGGCAAGGAGGCGATTGTAGTTTTTAATAACAATAACATTTTGGTTTTAGACAGTAATCTGGAAGTATTGGATCATTATGATTCGGAAAAAGTCCAAGGCCAAACTTATCATGAACTTTTCTTAGCTTTGGATAAAGGAAAAGTAGAGTCCGGAGATTCTGTCAAGTTGACCGGAGGAGGATTCGGCTCCAATGAAACCGTGATTATCACTTATTTAGACGAGAGAGTTAGCGCTAAAACGGATGAAAAAGGAAGTTTTAGTAAAAGGTTAACCATACCTTCGGTTTTGCCCACTTATACTTCTATCAAAGCTGTGGGACAAAATTCCGGAACCAAACGGAGCATTAGTATAAGAGTTAAATAGATATGAGAATAGCCATGATCGGACAAAAGGGCCTGCCGGCCCAAAGCGGAGGGATTGAGAAGCATGTTGAAGAGCTTTCCACACGCTTAGTTCAGGCCGGCCACGAGGTTTCTGTTTTTACCCGGCCCAATTATACCGAGAAAAACCAAGAGAATTATAAAGGAATTAAATTAATCAGTCTGCCCAGTATTAATACTAAACACCTGGATGCTATTTCCCATACTTTCCTAGCTACCTTAAAGGTAATTTTTTCTCGGAAATATGATTTGGTCCATTATCATGGTATCGGACCTTCTTCTTTGATTTGGTTGGTTAGATTGTTTCGCCCGGGTCTCCCCGTGGTTTCCACCTTTCATTGCCAGGATTATTATCATCAAAAATGGGGTCTTTTATCAAGAACTTATTTGAAAATCGGGGAATACATGTGTTGTAAGCTTCCGGATAAAGTTATAACTGTCTCTCAAGGGCTTAAGGAGTATACAGAGAAAAAATATCAACGCCAAGCCGACTATATCCCCAACGGAGTTAATATTTATCCCGCCCGGGAGGCGAAAAACATTCAAGAGAAATGGGGACTTTTGCCCGGAGAATATATTTTGTCTGTTTCCCGCCTGGTTAGGCACAAAGGGATTCATCATTTGATTCAAGCTTATCAGAAACTGGATACGGATAAGAAGCTGGTTATCGTGGGCGAAAGTGTTTTTACTGATGATTATTGTAGAGAGATTAAGAAAATGGCCGGTTCTAATTCTAATATAATTTTTACCGGCAAACAAACCGGAGAGGTTTTGCAAGAGCTTTATTCCAATGCTTTTCTTTTTGCGCAACCCTCGGAGTCGGAAGGTCTTTCCATAGCTTTATTGGAAGCGATGTCTTATAGTCTGCCCGCGATTGTCAGTAATATACCGGAGAATTTGGAGGTAGCCGGAGAAGAAAGTTTTTCTTTCCGAAGCGGAGACCCAAAAGATTTGGCTGACAAGCTAAAATTTGCCCTAGACAATCCCAAAGAGCTCAGAACCAAAGGCGAGAAAGAGAAGGAGAGAATTAGCCGGGAATACAATTGGGAAAACATAACTTCAGAAACTATCAGTCTTTGTCAATCTGTGCTAAAATAAAATTAATACTCGCATCTTAAAAAACTGCTAAAAAACTAAATCTTTAGCAGTTTTTTTGTAAAAATTCTTCAAATCATAAATTAGATGAAGTTTACTCAGTTTCAAAAAATTATTTTTCTGTTAGGGCTTTGTTTCTTTTTTCCTCTAAGCGTCAAAGCGGCTGAGAATAATTATCCCCGGCTGGCCAACTATTACCTTTCCCATGTGCCGGAAAATGTTTATGAAAAGCTGGCACGTTGGGATTTGTTGGTAGTCCCGGCTGAAACCGCTTTTAGCTGTACTAATTTTTTTGATTATTACCGCTCCCAGAATCCGAACGGTCAAATTTTTTCCTATGTTTACCCGGCCATGGTAAATGTCGGCGGTTTAAATGATTCTGTGGGGCTTAGTAGATATATGTATGAAAATGTCCGGGAAAATGATTGGTGGCTTCGAGGTGAAAAGGGGCAAAAACTTGAGTTTTGGCCGGATGTTTATGCGCTTGATATTACGGATTACGGCTTTAGGGAATTTAATATTAATTATGTAAAAGAAAAGATTAAGCTTGATTTATGGGACGGTATTTTTTTTGATATAGTGGATGACGATATTAGTCATTATAATTCCAATGGGGGAATAGATATTAACAAGGATGGTGAGGCGGAAAGCCGGGAGACGTTTAACCGGGAATGGAGAGAGGGTATGGATAAGCTTTTGGAAAGAACCAGAGAAGAGTTGGGGAATAAGAAAAAAATTTTAATTAACGGAGTTTGTTTAAATGATTTACAACCCCCTATAAACGGCCGGATGTTTGAAACTTTTCCCACCCCCTGGGAAGGAGATGGAAGTTGGGAGGATGTAATGGAGAAATATTTGCAAACCCTGCCTCGATTAAATCAAAAACCTCTGATTTATATTATTAATTCCAACACTAACAATACCGGCGATTATAATAATTACAGGAAGATGAGATTTGGCCTGACAAGCACTTTGTTGGGAAACGGTTATTTTTCTTTTGATCACGGAGATGAGAGTCATGCCCAGCTTTGGTGGTATGATGAATATGATCAGGATTTAGGCAGTCCCAGAGGAGAGCCGTATAATTTATTAGACAAAGAAAATAACATTATTGAAAAAGGTTTGTGGAGGCGTAATTTTGAAAAGGGTGTAAGCTTGGTTAATTCCACTAACCAAGAGCAGACTTATTATTTCCGCAAAGAAATTTTTCAAAAAATAAACGGCACCCAGGATCGCCGGGTAAATGACGGGGCCAGGGTCAATTGGGTGGAACTTCAGTCCAAAGATGGTATAATATTATTAAAGGAAAACCGGGAGATTAGAAATAACAGCTTTAGAAACGGAAGCTTTGTCCGAGTGTTTAATGAGCGGGGCAGGCAGACTCAAGGCGGATTTTTTTCTTACCAGGACGCTTATCCGGGAAATTCTGAAATTTTGATTTCCGATATGGATAACATTACCGAGGACAATGAAATTTTAGTGAACGGAGGAGGAAAAATTAAGGTTTTTAAAAAAGGAGAAGAAATTACAAGCTTTAATCCTTATGCGGAAAAATTCAGAGGGAGTGTTTCTTTTGCCGTAGCTGATTTAAACGGAGACAAAACTAAAGAGATAATTACCGGGGCCGGGGAAGGTGGCGGACCTCATGTCCGGATTTTTTCCACCAAGGGAAGGCCCTTAATAGGAGGATTTTTCGCTTATCCCCGTCAATTCAGAGGAGGAGTGGAAGTGGCGGTTATGGATTTAAACAATGACGGTTATAAAGAAATTATCACCGGAGCCGGACCCGGAGGAGGACCGCAGGTTCGTGTTTTTAGCAAAGAGGGGTGGCCCTTAACAGGAGGATTTTTCGCTTTTGAGAAAGATTCTCGCTCCGGGGTTAGCATAGCCGTGGGTAATATTGACGGAAAGGGAGACAAGGAAATCATTGTCAGCAGTCGAGCCCCGAACAATCCGGTGGTAAAAATATTCAGTAAAGACGGAGAATTTATTAAAAAATTTCGAGCCTACGAAGGAGATTTGGATTATGGCATCAGAGTGATGGCCTATGATTTAAACCAAGACGGAAAAGAGGAAATTTTAGCCAGCACCATCAGTTATTAAAATCCAAAATCCTAAGCTCAAATGACAAATCAAACCCAAATAACTAAATAATTAAAAATTTTGAGCTTTGGGCTTTGATATTGATTTGTCATTTGGATTTTGTCATTTGTAATTTATATATTTTCTATGTCTAGAAAACCAGAATTCAGTCGGGATAAGGACAATTTGGAAGTTTTGAATGAAAAAAAGAAAAAACCGGCTGAACAAAAAACTCATATTGCTCCCTGGGAAAAGGAGAAAGATAAAAAGCCGGGAGTTAATATCGGGACTTTAAATGTTTTTACTACGCCCTTTCGGGAGCGTCACGCGAAACATTATAAAGAAAGCACTTTTCATTTGGTGGCGGATACTGTTTTGGGGGCGATTATTTTAATTTTAGCTTCTATCTTGGTGGTGACTTTATTTTGGACCCCTAAGCAAGAAATTGATTTAGAGATGAGCCATAAAAGCAAGCAAGTTTTCACCGGCCAGGCAGAAGAATTTCTAATCCGCTATGACCATGAAGGAGAGAAGACCATAACTGACACAGATTTAACGGTGGACTTGCCGGAAGATTTTATTTTCCGGGAGGCGATCCCTAAGACTATCTATGACCCTCATAGCCATACTTTTAATTTAGGCGAGCTTAAAAGCGGAGCTAATGGAGAAGTGAAGATAAGGGGTATAGTTATGGGAGAACCGGGAAGCAGACAGAATATTTCCTCGGTTTTTAGTTATTTAGTGGAAGGTGGGGAGGGGAGAAAAATCGCTTCCCATGGTTTTAATATTGAAGGATCCGACCTGAGTTTTAAGGCCTCTTTGCCTGATTCGGTTTACAGGGAAACCGATTTTAACTCTTCTTTGCAAATTACTAATAATACTGACTTAGATTGGGAGAAATTGCTGATAAATCTTAAGCCGATTAATTGGAATTTTAGTGAAGTTTACGGGGGAGGTAATTATACCCGGGAAGACCAATTTATTGAAGTTAAAAATTTAAAAAGAGGAGAAAAGCTAAACCTTAATTTTACCGGTTTTACTAATTCGGATCCGGGAAATTATAGTTGGAACTTTGAAGTTATAGGGCAAAAAGATAAGCAAGAATTTAAACTGGCCGGTAATTCGGGAAATACCCGGGTAAAAGAGCCGGGATTTAAACTATCTTTAACCCCGGAAAAAAATAGTTTTGATTTAGGGGAAAAGGTTGATTTTAAAATAAGTTTTAAAAATCAGGAAAAAATAGAAGCTCGGGAAGCCTATTTTACTTTGCAGTCCGGAGATAAGAACTTTCTTTTAAAAGATTTTAATTTACTCGGAGAAAAATACGAGTTAGAAGGAGAAAAAATTATACTTGAAAGCTTGGAGCCGAATGAGTCGGGAGAATTGGAATTAACCACCTTTTGGAATCGGAAAAATATCGGAACTAACCAAGTTTTGAGTCTCTCTTTGGAAACTAACTACCGAGCCGGTGGACAAAAGGTGAGTTTTTTGCAAACCTCTCCCCCGGTTAAGCTTTTATCCCAATTAAAAGTAGATTCCGGAGGTTATTATTACAGCCCTCAAGGGGATCAACTGGGAGTGGGGCCCTTGCCGCCTCAAGCGGGAGTTTCCACCGGTTATTGGATTTTTTGGGAAATAGATAACTTAGGTAACCGCCTAACTGACGTCGTAGTTAGTGCTGAGCTACCTGAAGAGGTTGTCTGGGCTGAGGAGAAAACTTTGTTAGCCGGAAAGTTTATGCACGGAGCGGTTAGTGATCGAGTAGTTTGGGAAATGGAAGAAGTGCAGGCCGAGGGAGGTAAATACAAGGCCGGTTTTAAGATTAATTTGATTCCCGAAGAGAAGGACGTGGGCCAGGTCTTGGACCTGGTTCAAGGGATTGAATACAGAGCTTATGATAGTTTTTGCGACCGGAAAATAAGCGGATCTTTACCTAACATCACCACTGAGATTAAAAAAGATAAACTCTCTTCAGGAAAAGGAAGAGTGGTTAGCAGATAACATCTCTTGCCCCCCCTCTTGTTTTATGATAAAATATAAATATAATTAATAATTAAGAGTAATTATGAATCAATTAATCAAGA
>CAYRJF010000035.1:0-8569 GCA_964424365.1 uncultured Gammaproteobacteria bacterium
TGACATGTTACTACCTCCACTAATTCTTGTCCCCACATTCAAATTTTCCGCCATCCAGCATTGTGTACCTATCTCCACAGTTGAATAACTTTGCCCTTGGTAATAAATATCCGACCCGCAGTCCATAGAAATTGATAATGTTAGTTCATCGTTTTCAATAGACATGCCGTCACCATCTGATGCTCCAACTTGGCCGGCATTAAAATCCTCGGTCGTAGTCTCCTCCACCTCTTGTATCCCGTCGTCCATAGTAATATTTCCCCCGTCAATTTTAATGTTGGAGTCGGCGCTTTCGTAGTTAGTCCAGTTCTCTTCCGGGGATCCTCCGCTGTGCTCGGCTATGTCGGCCGAAGCTCCTCCGCTCCAGTCAGTTTGCGTCCAAGTAAAAGTGGCGGCCTGAGACTGAAAAATATCCGGATAAATCAAAGTGGAGAAAAGGGCGGTTACCAGACTGCCCACGATGAATAAAAAGACTGCGGAAGCGGAAACCGTGGCGGCCCGTCTTTGCTTGGTTATATGGACTCGTTTGAGTTGCTCAGCCAGGGCCTTGCCTTTTTTCTTTTCCGATTCCACAAAAAGAAGCGCCTTACCGTGGATCTCCTCGGCCTCTTCGCGAATTACCTCAAAGCCCTCCTCTGCCGACTTGAAAAGCATAATCAGGGAAGCTAAAAATTTAAGGTAAAAACTCGGCTCGCCTTTTTTCTTCTGCCTGAACTTGACCCGGTAATATTCCCGTTTTAAAAGAGTCTTTACAACCGGAACGGAGAAATCCCCGACATAGGAAGCCGTAACCAAGCCTCCGATAAGCAAAACCGCGTCCACGGCAATCATCCAAAAGCCCAAGACCGGGGCGAGATAAACATTTAAAGTAAAAAACAAAGCCAGGGCGAAGGCGCCGGCGATGGATCCCAGAAGTT
This sequence comes from uncultured Gammaproteobacteria bacterium, assembly GCA_964424365.1. Lineage (GTDB taxonomy): Bacteria > Patescibacteriota > Patescibacteriia > Patescibacteriales > JAGXOH01 > JAIOTG01. The sequence goes on from CAYRJF010000035.1 coordinate 918, forward strand.
GATTTATTAGCTTTAACATATGTTTTAATAATTTTTAATTTTGTAATTTTTAATTTTTAAATAAACTTTAATGTCTTAATTTTTAAACTTGTCCGATTTTTTTCTTGTCTTTTTCTTTTCTGGAGATAGCGGCGAATATTAGTGTTAGTTCGTGAGCCTTGGGTCCATAGTTCTCTGCACTTGTTTTTTTGATCCTCATTTGCAACTGATATCATTCTGGACCAGTGTTTTGATTCGTTGGCTTCTTTTTGGCATATTCTTATTTTGTTTTGGAAATCTTTTTTTGAGCTGGCCTGGTTAGCCTCCATGTAGTTTGCTCCGATACTGGTTGAAGATCTAATAAATTGAGATATCAGTGGATTAGTTATTTGATCTCTCTTAATTTTCTTGCAAAACTTTATAACCTCTTCTCCAAATTTAGCGGCTCTTTCTTCTAGGTCATATTTCATAAGTTTGAAAATTTTATAATTTTTATAATTTTTAATTTTATAAATAATATCTAATTTAAAATTTCAAAACAACCGCTCTATTCTTTGTACTTAGTTGTTGTTTTAAAAATTAATATTTATAATTTATTTAAAAAATTACAAAATTAAAAATTAAAAATTCTTATTATATTTTATCACAAAAACAAAAAAATCAAAACCTAAAACTCAACACTCAATCTTTTTAATTCTTTTTTAATTTTAATCTCACTTGTCTTAAATCCTTTTTTATATATGACCTCCTCGGAATAATCTATATCCTCAAAATAGGCTAGTTGATTACGAAAAATTTTCTCATTAAATTCTTCCTTGAATATTTTTTTTGCCTTCTCGGCTAAATCTTGAAGGTTATAAAAATCTTTTAAAATAAAATAAAGATCTACATAGTCCTTCCACTTCGGCCTTCTGCCCAGGGCATAGGCCTTCATGGCTCCCAAGGTAAGCAAGTCCGGCACCTTGATAATCTCCTCAAATTTTTCTTTAAACTTTATGGGAAAAGGATAGTGGAAAAAAGTGAACTGAACATTTTTTATTAAAACTGTATAGTCGTCGGTCTGATCTCGCAAAACTCGGTTAATTTTATAGCCGTCTTGGGTTATTTTTTTTCTTAGCTCTAAATTGTCAAATTGCTCTCGGGAAAATAAATCAAAGTCCAGAGACTCTCTGTGCCCGATTTGGAGGGCGATAGCTGTCCCGCCCGCTAGCCCGAAATCGGACTGAAACTTTTTTACCAAAGGCAGCAGCTCTTTTTGTTTTTTAGTTAGAATTTCCGGGTGCATGTTTTTTAAAATATAGCTTAAAGTAATTTTTTACTTTTTTGTCGTAGTTATCGCGTTTACCTCTAATTTGCCGGAAAAAAATTCGGGAGACTTTTTCTCTACCCATCAGCTTGATTAATTCTTGAACATCTTCCCAGTCCCCGTAATTCAGAGTAGCTTCAACCAAGGCCTTGTCAGAGACCTTTTCCGGATCCTTAACGGACCAAAACAAAAACTTTCTTTTTTGGATAAAATTTTCTCTTTTCATATGACTTAAATTAATCAATCTTAGATTTAATGTCCCGAGTAATTTTCTCCGCCAATTTGTGATAACTTTCTAGTTTCTTATAGAGTTCATCAGCCATTTTCTCAGAATAAAGGTGGGAAGCCAAATTCCTGTCCTCTACCATTTGCAAACATTTCTCCACTTCAGAGTCGCTTAAAGCAAAAATATTCTTTGCTTCTCGGAAACAGGCGCGAGGAGAATGGCAAATAATCTTTTCTCTATCTTCCAGATAAATTTTCAAGGTTTTCCAGAGAAGCTCCACGCTAAACTCAAATCGCTGAATCGCGGCATCGCGATTCAGAGTGGAAAAATCAACCTCTAAAGATTCCTGCCATCTCTTGAGGGCGTTTTCCAGTTGATCTAATTTATCTTTTAAGTAAGCCATATAATTTCACTTTGAAATACTTTATCCTTGAACTTTTTATCTACACTCCCGAAATCCACCACATCCACCCTATAGGGAATAGTGGATTTCTCCAAATCTTCTTTGATTAAATAAATTTTATTGGGTAATTTTTTTTTACTTTTAATACCCACGTCTATATCATTATATTTTTGCCTGCGCACAGCTGAGCCGTAAATAAAAATCTCAACCCTCTTCCCCAGATGTTTTTCTATAATTCTCTTAATTTCTTGCCGGTATTTTTCCTGAACCATATTTATTTTAAATAGATGTTTACCTCTTGCTCTATTTTAACAAATCTTGTCCTAAAATTCAATCTCGCTTTCTTCTTGTATCCGTTTATATTTTGCCAGGAGGAAATAAATTAGAATCACCACTAAATAATAAAGGCCTAACCAAGTCAAACCGGGATTGTCCAAACTTAGGTAAGTCCAAGTCCGGGTGGCAAAATAATTGACTATGGCCAGGATGTACCTGAGGAAAAAATAGGCGGGCAAGAAAAAGTAAAAAGCAAAGCCGGGGAGAAACAAGCTCAAGGCCAGGGCGAGCAAAACAGCGGAGAGCAAAAAGGGTAAAGTCCAGAGAACGAGGATGTTGGTGAGTGGTGAAACCAAGGACACTTGAGAAAAATTATAGGCAATTAAGGGGAGGGTCAAAACCTGGGCGGCTAAAGTTAAACTAAAGACGCTGATAATTCCTTTAATAATTCTTGATTCCGGAGCACGCAGAAATTTTTCCAGATAAAAACTAAACAAAGGATAAAAATAAACAATCCCGAGGACCGCCAGGAAGGAAAGCTGGAAACCAATATCGTCGCGCAAAAGAAAGGGATTGATAAGAAGCATAACCACGGCCGCTAAAGCCAGGGCATTGACTATCCGGTTGAGCCGGCCCAGGTGTAAGCTTAAAAGTAGTAAAAAGGCCATAATACTCGCCCGGACCGCAGAGGCCGGAAAACCAATTAAAACCACATAAAAGATCAAAAGAGCTGTAGTGGCGTAGAAGGCCTTTTGGCGGTGGAGCCCTAGAAAAAGCAAAAACCAAAAAAGAATTGCCACTAAAATTCCGATATGCATCCCGGAGATAGCCATCAGATGACTTAGCCCGGCCCGGGCAAAATCCTCGCGCAGATCATCCGGAACCGCAAACTTGTCCCCCAGGACCATGGCTTTGACAATCCCGCCCTCGGGCTCCAAAAGTCCCCTCTCAACAGAGGAGCGCAACTTGTCTTTAAAGCTGTAAATTTTTTCCAGAAAAAAACTAAGAAAAAAATCTTGGGGAATATATTTTTTCTCTGTCTCGCTCACCCGGCTAATCTTGGGATAATAACAAACCGAGTAAATATCTGATTTAGCCAGATAACGGTCGTAGGCAAAGCCCTGGAAGGGCTCGGGGCTTTGCAGATCACAAACAATCTTTAGCTTCTCGCCAAATTCGTATTCCGGATAAAGACGCGTAAAGACCAAAACTCTGCCTTGCACTTCCCTATCTTTTTCTTTTAAATAAGAACTTTCAAACTCAAATTTCTGTTTATCAATCTCGCTTTTAACTTCCCCGGAAATAGGTCCTAAAATCGTGACTTCTGACCCGTTGTAATGGCTCAATTTTTGAGACGAATCTACGGGAATGGAAACAGAATAGCGCCCTAAACCCAAAAACAAAAAAAGCCCCAGAAGCAGGGCAATACGAAGTCTTTTTTTCTTCCCCGAAAAAATCAATAAAATCACAAACACGAAACTGCCGGCTAAAAACCAAAAACTAAAAGCATGAAAACGCAGGGGTAGAAAGGAAGCTATGGCAATGCCGGCCAGGAAGGCGAGGCAATAGAAGAGAAGTTGGGTAGATTTTGACATAAAAATAATCTGAAAAAATTTTTAATTTTTAATTTTTGTAATTTTTAAATAAATTATAATTTTATAATTTCCAAATGCCTTTAATCATAAATTTAAAGTTTTGGATTTAGATATTATTTAAAAATTAAACATTATAAAATTAAAAATTAAGGGCTCAAATTTTTTCTCAAATATGCCTCTATAAACCCACCTAATCCGCCGTCAAGCACACTACTTAGGTCCGAAGTCTCGTAGCCGGTGCGATGATCCTTGACCATGGTGTGAGGTTGGAAGACATAAGAACGGATTTGCTTGCCCCACTCGGCCAAACCGGTCTCTCCCTTTAGTTTTTTCTGCTTTTCCTTTTGTTTCTCTTCCTCCTTTGTGTGGAGTTTGGATTTAAGAATTTTCAAAGCGGTTTCCTTGTTTTGGTGTTGAGATTTTTCGTTTTGACAGCTGACTACGATTCCGGTGGGCTTATGGGTAATTCGAACCGCGCTCTCGGTCTTGTTTACGCTCTGGCCTCCGGGGCCGCTAGCACCAAAAGTATCAATTTTTAAATCCTCCTCTTTTATTTCCACTTCTTCGGTTTCGGGAAGTTCGGGAACCACCTCTGCTAAAGCAAAAGAAGTGTGCCGCATAGACTCGGCGTCAAAAGGGGAGATCCTAACCAAACGATGAACTCCGGTCTCGCTTCTTAAATAACCGTAAGCCCAAGCTCCACCCACAAGAAAAGTTACACTTTTAATTCCGGCTTCATTGCCCGGGATCCTGTCCAAAATTTCGGTTTTCCAGCCCTTGGCTTCGGCAAAACGCAAAAACATCCGCTCCAAAATCTCCGCCCAATCCTGGGCGTCCACCCCGCCGGTTCCGGCATGAATAGAAACAATCGCGTTATTGCGATCATATTTTTCCGAAAATAAAAGATGAAATTCCAGCTCCTCAAAATCTTTATTGACTTGTTCAAATTTAGCTTGCGCCTCTTCTGCTAAAGTATCATCTCCCTCTTCGCTAGAAACCGCCACTATTTCCTCAAGCTCAGTAATTTTTTCCTCCAGCCCATCCCAGCGAGCCACCTCTTTATCCAACTCTTCCACTTCCTGGCTCAATTTAACCGCTTTTTCCCGATTATCCCAAAACCCGGGTTCATTCATTTTATTCTTTTTAGCCCCGCTCTCTTGTCTTTTACCTTCAATATCCAAAAGTTCCCGGGTTTTTTTAACCTTCTCCCGCAAATCTTCAATTTGTTTTAATAAATTCTCCATAAAAATTATCATAACACATATTCTGGAAAATAAAAGAAGCTTGGTTCTCCAAACTTCTTTCCTCAACAAAAGTTTTAAATACTCTTATCTCTTGCTCCACTGCGGGGCTCGTCTGGCTTTTTTCAGTCCCGGTTTCTTTCTTTCCTTCTTGCGATCGTCTCGAGTATTCCAGCCTTTGGCTTTTAGGCTGGCGGTAAGTTCTTCATCAAAATTTATTAAAGCCCGGGCGATTCCCAGTCGAGAGGCCTCTGCCTGACCTTGCGGTCCTCCGCCTTTAGCTACGATGGAGATATCCAAATCTTCCAGGTGACTGGTTAATTTCAAGGGCTGAATCACCGTAGAGACCCTATCTTCGTCAAAATATTCCTTAAGCTCTCGATTATTGATCAAAATATTTCCCTTACCTTTTTCGTATAACCTAACTTGAGCCACAGAAGTTTTTCTCCTGCCTACAGCAGCCGTAAACTTACCCTTAAACCCGGGGACAGTTTTTTCCTTAGTAGGGGCTGTCTTGGTTGCTTTTTGAGTTTTTTCTTTAGTGACGGTTTCTTGCTTAGCCATATTAAAAAATTATAAATCTTTTTAATTACTTAATAATTAATCGTTTTAACATCTGCTTCCTAAGTTTATTGTCCGGAAGCATATTTCGAACTGTTCTTTTTAAAACTTCTTCGGGTTTACCTTCAAACACCTCTCCCATCTTTCTCTCTCTCATACCCCCGGGATAACCGGAATAGTTATAATACTTCTTTTGCTCTTTTTTCTTGCCGGTAAACTTAATTTTCTCCACATTGCTAACCTCGACTATTCCTCCTTGATCCAAGTGAGGTACAAACTCGGGTTTATTTTTTCCACGCAAAAGAGTGGCAATTTTAGTAGCTAACCTGCCCACACTTTGCTCACTGGCATCAATTGTATATTTTTCCCTGTCCATATTTCACTTATTTTACTTAATTCACTTGATAATACAATGCGAATCCGCGAATTGCATGCGAATACCGCGAATTTAAAAATGGTTTAATATTGTGATGCGAATTAATTTTAATATTAATTTTGGATTTGATGAATTATACAAGCTCGATTTGCACTATCTTGGCTCCGTCTCCTTCTCTGTTGCCCAACTTAACAATCCGGGTGTATCCTCCGTTTCTTTCCTGATATTTTTCTCCCAAAACTTCCATTAATTTTTGAACCGCTTTTTCCTGGGGTAGGGCGGAAATCAATCTTCGGCGGGAAGTTAAATCACCTTTTTTGGCGGTAGTTATCATTCTCTCTACCATAGGTTTAACCGCCTTGGCCTTGGCCTCAGTAGTCTTAACTTTTTCATATATTACAATACTGGCGGCCAGGTTCCTAAGCATCATTTCCCTGGGCTTTTTGGTTCTATCTAAAATTTTTCCTTTCTTTTTATGGCGCATATCTTTACGAATTACGAATCTGCTACTAATTTACAAATTTGCTTTCAAATCTTTTTTTTTATTTTAACGTTTAATTTCTTTTATCTGACGTAAATCAGCAGATAAACTTTATAAATTATTTTACTGTTTACGAATTACTGTTTACGAATTACGAATCTGTTACTAATTTACGAATTAAATTTAATTGAACTATCTTTTATGTTTATAGTTAAAGAGTTAAAGGGTAAATCTGCAGACTAATAAAACACAAAATATTTGGGTTTCTGATTTGTAAATTCGAGCCAATTTGTAATTCGTAAACTATTGTTTTTTACTAGTTGATTTCTTTTCCGTGTTTTTTTTGGCGGTGGTTTTCTTTTCTTCTGTTTTTTTCTCCTTTGTTTCCTTTTTTTCTTCTTTTTTAGAATCAGTTTCTTTACTTTTACTTGACTTTTTCTCGGTATTTAAATCAATTAGAGAATTAAACTGCTCTACCAAAATCTTTACCGACTCTTCAAAAGCTTCTTTAGGATTAATGCTTCCATCAGTGGTAATATCTAAAATCAATTTATCCCAGTTAGTCATTTTACCGACACGAACATTTTCTATAGTAATGCCGGCGGAAATCACGGGTGAAAAAACCGCGTCCATTTCAATAAATCCAATGTCCTGCTTGTCGCTTTTCTTTTGTTCCACTGATTTATAGCCCCTGCCCGGACTGACAGTAATCTCCATGTTTAAATTACCTCCCACATCCGTAATATTGGCCAGAGTTAAATCCGAATTAACAATCTCCACACTACTGTTCTTTTTTATATCCTTTGCTTTAACCTCTTTTTTTCCGGTTACATCCAATTCCAGGGTCTGATCCTCGTCTCCGGTAACTTTTAACCTTAATTTTTTCAAATTTAAAATAATTTCCAAAACGTCTTCTTTTACATGCGGGATTGTGGCAAATTCATGACCGGCTCCCTTGATTTTCACCCCGGTAACCGCGGCTCCGGGCAAGGAAGATAAAAGCACTCGGCGCAAAGAATTGCCCAAGGTCATTCCATAGCCAGGATAAAAGGGCTCGATAGTTACGATGCCTTGATTAGGCTTATCGCCTGCTTGATGATTTATTTTGTTGGGTTTGGCTATGCTTTCCATAAAATAATTTTAAAAATTAATTTAATTAATCTTAATATTATTCTTCCACGTCTAGTCCCGAAATTGCAAAGCAATTT
>CAYRJF010000036.1:0-7801 GCA_964424365.1 uncultured Gammaproteobacteria bacterium
CTTACCTCCAGTATAATAACCACCTTAGGGCTGATGGTGGGTTTAACTTCCGGATCGCACTCGGACTTGGTGGTAATCGGGGGAATATTAACTATGGCCGTGGCTGATGCTTTTTCCGACTCTTTAGGTATACATGTTTCCGAAGAAGCGGAGATAGATATTTCCCAAGCTCAAATCTGGGGAGCCACTATCTCTACTTTTATAACGAAATTTATTTTTACCTCCATTTTTGTGGTTCCCGTGTTATTAATCCCTCTGGAGGTGGCAATCGTGGTTAATGTGGCTTTGGGGCTTTTTCTTTTGTCTGTGTTTAGTTATTATTTGGGAAGACTGGAAAAAAATGTTCCTTCTTGGAAAGTGGTGACAGAGCATCTTTTTATCGCCCTATTAGTAATCGGAGCCACTTATTTGGTCGGTACCTGGGCAAAAGATGTTTTTGGAACCAGTTTTACTTAAATTTTTTAAAGAATCAGAGGGGTGGCTTTAACCCTTGCCAAAATAAAAAGCATGTGTTAAGGTGTTAAAAATTAAAAACCTTTCCCATATTTCCGGGTTTTTTGGAAATAGCCCTCTTGGGGCTAAAGGTATTCTCAAACAGTCTTTATAAGATCCCTTTTATTTTTGAGAATACAAAGGGATTTTTTAAATTTACGAATTACGAATCAGCTACAAATTTACGAATCTATAATCTGTAGTTTAAATTCGCGTTGTATAGAAAATTAACAATAAATAGAAAAATTCAAATTTGTGCAATTTGTGACAAATTTGTTCACCCCGTTGAATAAAACTAAAGTTTTGATTTGCTTTAGGCAAATCATTCAACAGGGTTAATTTGTAAACAACAATTAATATTAAAAAAGCTAGAAGCTAAAAGCTGATAGCTAAAAGCTAGGATTATGTCTAAAACCAAAAAAATAGAAAAACAGCACTATGAGCTTCTTTATATTATTCCGAATAATTTTACCGAAGAAGAAGCCGGTCAAATTCAGGAAAAAATCAAGGAGCAAATCACCCAAAAAGGGGGTGAATTTTCTCGAGAAGAAAACTGGGGAAAGAAAAAGTTAGCTTATCCGATTAAAAACTTTAACCACGGTTATTATAACTTAGTCGAATTTGATTCCTACACTGAAAACATGGAAAAAATCAGCCAGTTTTTGAAATTATTGGATGAAGTGTTGCGTTTTCAAGTAGTTAAGAAAAACAAAGAAACCAAAAAGGTTGAACTTGAAAAAGGTGAAGAAGCTATGGTTGCGGTCGAGAAAAAAGACTCAAAAGAAGACAAAAAGAAAGCGGAAACCGCAAAAGAAGAAGAGCCTTTAGATGAAGCAGAAAAGTCTTCTGAAAGGGAAGAAGAGGAGGGAACAAAAAAAACAGAAGTTAAGGAGCAGGATAAAGATACTTCTACCGAGACAGAAAAAGAAGAAGCGCCGTCAGTCAGCACGGAAGAGGCAAATAAAGAGGAGGTAGAGAAGAAAGCGGAAGAAACAGAAACCAAAAAGGATACCGCTTCCCGGAAAGAGAAGCAAGCTCCTGAAAAAGATCCGGAAGGATCTGAGAAGAAAAAGAAGGAGGATAAAGTTGATATGGATGAGCTGGATAAAAAATTGGATGATATTCTAAATACGGACGACTTATTATAATTAAAAAGAAGTAGATTCTTTTTAATTCGCGGAACTCCGCGGAATACACGCGGACTGAAGCAGAAAAATTAAATAATTAGTAAATTTTAAAATTATGAATTTAAACAAAGCTATGGTAATTGGGAACTTAACCCGTGACCCGGAGGTCAAAAGCATCCCTTCCGGAGCTACGGTAACCCAATTCGCAGTGGCCACTAACTTGGTTTGGAATGATAACCAAGGGCAAAGACAAGAAAAAGTTGAGTTTCATAATATTGTTGCCTGGAGAAAATTGGGAGAAATTTGCGGTCAGTATTTGAAAAAAGGTTCTAAGGTTTATATAGAGGGAAGGCTACAAACCAGAGATTGGACCGGAAATGACGGAGTAAAAAGGTATAAAACCGAGATTGTGGCCGAGAATATGATCATGTTGGATCGGGCCGGTTCTCAGGGCGGAGGCGGAACTTCTTCTCAAGGAGGTTTCTCTGGTGAAGGAGGAGAACAGCCCTCTTATCAAGACCCGGGACAAAGCGCCTCAGGTGGTCAAGAAACCCAATCAAACGAGCAACCCCAAACCGACAATGAAGCTTCAGATGAAGAAGAAATCAAGGTGGAAAATATTCCCTTTTAGATCCTTTAAGCTAAATTTAGGCGAAGATTGGTTATAGTTGTTTTTGTTTTAGTGTTAAGAATATTGTTAGAAAAAATTCTAAACTCTAAACAAATTTCAAATCACACATATTAAATTTCAAGCAGTAATATTGATGTTTGGGTAATTGTAATTTATAACTTGTGTTTTGTTTAGTATTTCTTGTTTCGTATTTAGAGTTTGTGTAACATTATTAGAATTATTATCTTTAAACATAAAAATTATGAGTGAGAATAAATTAGGGGGCAAGAAACATTGTTATTTTTGCGTTAACAAAATAGAAGAAGTTGACTATAAGGACGTGGAGACCTTAAAGAAGTTCGTTAACTTTCATTTCAAAATCTTGCCGGCTAAAAGGACCGGAGTTTGCGCTTGGCATCAAAGAAAGTTGTCCCAAGCTATTAAAAGAGCCAGAATTATGGCCCTGATGTCATTTACCAGAAAATAGTATCCTAAAAATCCAAATGTCAAAATCCAAATGTCAAATCAAATCCAAAAAATTAAATTCTAGAAAATATATTTTTAGATTTTGGATTTAAGAATTGATTTGTAATTTGAATTTGGGATTTTGGGTTTTTTGACCTTATGCTTGATATAAGTAAAATTAAGATAGGAAAAATTATTCAGGTTGATGATGAGCCCTATATAGTAGTTAAAGCGGATCATCATAAGATGGCTCGGGGTGGAGCCGTGCTTAAAACCAAATTGAGAAATTTAGTGGATAGCCGGATTTTAGATAAAACTTTTCAGGGTAATGAAAAAGCGGAAGAGGCTCACACGGAAAAGAAAAAAGCCAATTATCTTTATGAAGATGGAGAAAAGGCCTATTTTATGGACAATGAAAGCTATGAACAGTTTGAGTTGGACTTGGATTCTCTGGGCGATAAGAAAAAGTTTTTAAAAGAAGGAGAGGATATGGATATTCTTTACTTTAAAGATAAGCCGGTGGCCTTGGAGCTTCCCATAAAAATGGATTTTGAGGTAACCAGTGCTCCTCCGGGGGTAAAAGGTAATTCCGCCGGAAATGTTACCAAGCAAGTGGAAATAGAAACCGGTGCTACCCTAAACGCCCCTATGTTTATTGAGAAGGGTGACAAGATTAGAGTAAATACCGACACCGGAGAATACGTGGAAAGAGCTTAAATAAAAAACAACCGTTTAGTCTTTCGGTTGTTTTTTTGTTGGAGAAATTTAGTCTTCTTCCGCTTCTTTAGCTTTGACTTCCTGGATAATCTGTTTTCTTATCTCCTTCATTATTTTAGGGTTTTGGCGCAGATATTTGCGAGCGTTTTCCCGGCCTACTCCCAGTTTTTCTTCTGCAAAGGAATAAGAATTTCCCGCTTTTTTTACCACCCCGTAAGCAACCCCGGCATCTAAAAGATCTCCGGCAATAGAAATCCCTTCATTATACATAATATCAAACTCGCAAGTCCGGAAAGGGGCGGCCACTTTGTTTTTTACCACTTTACATCTAACCCGGTTTCCAATAATTTTTTCCGCCTGTTTGATCTGAGCGGCTCTTCTAACCTCTATTCTAACTGAGGAATAAAATTTTAAAGCGGTTCCTCCGGTAGTAGTTTCCGGGTTTCCAAAGAAAACCCCGATTTTTTGCCTGACTTGGTTAATAAAAATTACTATTGTATTGGTTTTGGAAACAGTTCCGGTTAATTTTCTTAAGGCCTGGCTCATTAATCTGGCCTGGAGCCCCATTTGTTGGTCTCCCATATCTCCTTCAATTTCTTTTTTCGGCACCAAGGCGGCGACACTATCCACTACTACCACATCCACGGCGCTAGAGCGGACTAAAGTTTCCAAAATTTCCAAAGCTTGCTCCCCGGTATCCGGCTGGGAGATTAAAAGATCAGAGACATTGATACCGATTTTTTTGGCATAGTCCGGGTCCAGGGCGTGTTCCGCATCCACAAAGGCGGCTACCCCGCCTGTTTTCTGAACTTCCGCCACAACGTGCTGGGCTAAGGTGGTTTTACCGGAAGTTTCCGGCCCGAAAATTTCCACAATTCTTCCTCTGGGAATACCGCCCACACCCAAAGCCATATCCAGGGACAGGCAACCGGTGGAGACCGAGCTGACATTGGATTTTCTAGCTTCTCCGAATTTCATTATTGCTCCGTCTCCAAAGCGTTCTTTAATTTGTTCTACCGCAGTATTGGCCGCTTCCAACCTTTCGTTTTTAGTTTCTTTTTCCCCTCCTTCAGTTTTCTTTTCTTTTTTGTCTTTCGCCATATAAATTAAATATTTTTCCAATTCACGCAATTTCCGCCAAAGGCGGACAGGCGTGATTAGATTTGTTCACCCCGTTGAATAAAATTAAAGTTTTGATTTGCCTTAGGCAAATCATTCAAAAGGGTTAATTTGTAATTGTTATCACCTTAAATTATTTTACTTAAAAATGCAAACTGTTTTTGTTTACTCTTGTTTACTGGCAGGGGGAGGACAGGGGTAAATAAGGGGCACAAAGGCAAAACCGGGGTATTCTTTTTTTTCTAGCTGATCGTTCTTTTTTTGAGCTCTGATTACGGTTCCACCTACTGGGCAGACCATAATACCGTCTTCAGCTAGTTGTCCGACCAGGGTTTTGGGAAGTTCCGGGGCAGAGGCGCTAACCAGAATACGATCAAAAGGGCTTTTTTCTTCCAGGCCTATAAAGTTAGGAGTATGAAAAATTTTAATATTTTTTCTTCCTTTTAATCGGGTGGCGGCCAAACCGGCCAAACGGTGAATTCTCTCGGTTCCGTAGATTTTGCTGTTTTTAGTCATTTCGTCCAAAAGAGCCAAAACATAACCCGAACCGATCCCCACTTCCAGAATTTTTTGATTATTTTCCGGCTCCAAAAGAGAGAACATAAAGGAAACGGTGCTTGGTTGGGAGATGGTTTGCTCCCTGCCAATGGGCAAGGCCGCGTCTTCATAGGCATACCTTTGATAATCCAAGGGGATAAAATTTTCTCTTTTTACGTTTTCAAAGGCCTTTAAAATTTTTCGATTAGCTCCCTTTTCTTTTAATCTTTCCAACAGCTCTTTTTTATCCATAAGTTTTTAAATTATTTTTTAAACCTAAGATAATTTTAACATACTTTTTAAAAATAAAAAAAGACGGATTTTTTAAATCCGTCTTTTCCGGGAAGTTTATCTTACCTCGGGAATTCCGATAGCGGGACCGTTATCTTGAATTAAGTTCTCTACCAGGGGAACCACTATATTTTCCGGAGAATAATAAGTTTGCTTAGAGATGTTTCTGACCGGAAAAACATAGGCAGGAGCGAATAATTCCGTACTTTTCCCTTGGTTATAATTCCAGACTTTGACTAAACTCTTTTCCGGGGTCCCCAGCTTAATAGTTACGGTTTCCGTGGGGTCTTCGTGCTGATAAGGTTTTCGCAGGCCACCTTCTTCCGCCCTAGAAATAATTTTATCCGAGCTTTTTACAGTGTTATATTCCGAGGACTGGAACCTTGGTTCAAATAAGTTGTTTAGGCCGGAAATTTTTTGATTTCTAATATCAACATTGGCTTGAAGCCCGGACGGTTGTCCGGAGATTTCGCGGACAGTTTGTCCTTGTATAGTTAGGGGGTAGACAACAGTAATTTCATCAGGAACCCGGAAATTTTCTTTATCTTCGCTTAAGGCAAAAGCTTCCCTCCAGTGATCCCTTATCCCCGGCTCGCCATAGGAGCTAGTATCAATTTTATAACTATTTAGAAATTCATTGGCCAGAGAAATGATTTTTTCATTTTCCGGCACATCTTTCGGCTCCAAGCGGTAAGATTCATAACACTCCGGGCTTTGGCAATCCAGTTTGGGATTGGGCCAGGTCGCCCAATTTTTATTCAGGGAAATTGAGCCGTTGGAAAAATTGAAATTTAGAAAGTATCCTTTCTCGTTATTTTCAATTAAATTAAAGTGATTCGGTTTAAGGTTTTCAAATTTGTTTAAATCAATTAATCCGGGATTGAAGGATTGAGTTATATCCGGGAAAGATTCTTTAAGGGCCCGGGAGGAGATTTTTTTGTAAACCGGTAGCTTTGGCTCTAATTCACCCAACGATTCTCCTGTATAAACAAATTTATAATTTATTCGGTTGGGCACTATTCTGGGTTGAGAGCTATCCGCCGAGGCGCTTCCCCCGGCTCCGCGCCCCTCTACTTCACCACTCGGGACTTGTTTATTTAGTTGTCCTCCGCCACTTACCCCCGGAGATTCTTCCGCCCGGTCGGGACGATTTAAAGTTAAGTTTCCGAAAGCGCCTGATTCCAGTTTTACTATTTTCCCCTCAGAATCATTTTGAACATATTCGTTTAGTCCTGGGGATGAATTCTGATTCCAAAGGTCAAAGCTTAAAACCAGGGCCAAAAACAGAACCGCAACCCCGGCGGGCACAAACAGCCATTTGCTTAACAAGGCCTCTTTAAGGAGGTTTAAAGAATTAGTCTGGCTACTCTCAGCTTCAGCTTGTAGGTTCTTTTTGAGCTTTTCTATAAAGTCGGAGTCAATTTTCAAGTTTGGCTTATTTTCCATTAGCTTGGCTATAGTTTGAGTTAGTTTTTTCTCTTGTTTTTTTAATTCCGGGTCAAGCTCATAAAGCTCGGCCAAGATTTTTTTAATTTGGTTTTTGTTTTTCATATTTTTAAACTTAGTAATAATATTATTAAAACAGGCATTTGCCCTTTTAGCTCTTTAATTGCCCGGGAAAACATCATTTTGCAACCGGCTTCGCTTTTGTTTAAAATCCTCGCTATTTCCTTGTAAGGAAGATCGTCCCAGACTCTCATTAAAATAATTTCCTGTTGTTCGGGATTAAAGTTTTGAATTAGTTTTTTAACTTCTTCCAGTTTTTGTTTGTTATCTAGATCATTTTCCAAGTTTTTTTCTTCTTTTAGATTCCAGACAGTTTCCAGGGGAAGGTCGTTTTTTTCCGTGCGATAGTGGTCAATCAGATTATTGCGCGCAATTCTATAAAGCCAGGCAGAGAAATTCTCCCCTTTAAAATTATCCAGATTACGCAGGGCTTTGAAAAAAGTTTGGCTTGTCAGGTCCTCGGCGGTTTCTCGGGAAAAAGTGCGGAAATAGATAAACTGGTAGATTTTTTCTACATATTTTTCATATAGCTTTCCGAATTTTTCCCTTTCCCCTTTTTGATACTGTTTAATGATTTCTATGTCCGGGTTCTCCATATTTTTAAGTTATTATTTTAGGCCTTTGCGCAAAAGGCAGTTGTCATAAATGTCTTCAAAGGAAACTCCGCTTCCGCTCCGGCTAAATCGGTCCGCTTTTTCCATGCAGGATTGTTTGGCCAAATGGGGCCTGAGGGAATACCAATAAAAAGCAAAGATTATTAAGACAAATCCGGCCAAAAGCCAAACACGTTTTTCTTTTAAACTCATAAAATAAAATTATTTATAATTCCGCTACTATTTAAAACGAATAAATTTTGCAAAAGTAACATTTCTACTAATATTTTAGCAGTTTAGGAAAAAAAGAAAATAAAAAGGCCGATGACGAATCACCGGCCGGT
>CAYRJF010000037.1:0-3187 GCA_964424365.1 uncultured Gammaproteobacteria bacterium
CCTAAAACCGATTTCCACGAGGGTATACCCCTGTTCAATATAAAATCTGCTTTGCCTGGGATATATCCTTTTGTAAAAGTCTTGCGCAAGCTTGCTAATCTCATCCATAATAATCCTCCTTTTCATTTTTGTTAATGAGCTAATATTGGTATATTTTTATTTTTACCAAATTTTATTTTATAAGCTATTTTGGCAGAAAAATTTAGTTTAGTCAAACGTTTGACTAAAAGAGGTAATCATAATAAAATACAATTAACTTTTACTTAGTAATAATTTTACAAATATGCAAAAAACTATTCAAAATTTAGCCCGAGCTTTTGTAGGAGAAAGCCAGGCCAGGAATCGCTATACTTTCTATTCCAAAGTAGCCAAAAAAGAGGGTTATGAGCAGATTTCCGAGCTTTTTCTGGTAACCGCGGAGAACGAAAGAGAACATGCCAAATGGTTGTTTCAATTAATTACTGATTTAAAAAAAGAGACTCAAGAGGATTTGAGCGCCCTGGAGATAGAGGCCGAGGTGCCCACAACTTATGGAACCACGGAAGAGAACTTGAAATCAGCCATAGAGGGCGAGCATTACGAAAACACGGAAATGTATCCCGGTTTTGCCCAAGTGGCGGAAGAAGAGGGCTTGCCTGAAATAGCCAAAAGATTAAGGGCCATTGGCAAGGCAGAAGTTCATCACGAAGAAAGATATACCCGCTTATTGCAAGAGGTGCAGGGCAAAACAGTCTTTAAAAAGCCAGAAAAAAAAGAGTGGGTTTGCCGGAAGTGCGGTTATGTTCATGAAGGAGAAGAACCGCCGGCAAAATGCCCTAGTTGTGACCACCCTTCTAATTATTTTGAGCTAAGATGCGAAACTTATTAATTCAAACTCAGTTTGAATTCGCTGAATTTTGCGGAACCTGACGCGGATTTACGCGGAATAGATTAAAAAATATAATTTAAAAATATGATAAAAAGAAATCAAATTTATCGTTGTAATATTTGCGGAAATATAGTAGAGGTTTTATATGCCGGTGGAGGTCAATTGGTTTGTTGCGGAGAAAACATGAATCTTTTGGAAGCTAAAACCGAAGATCAGGGATTAGAAAAGCATATGCCGGTAATTGAGAAAAAAGACGGCAAGGTTAAGGTAAGCGTGGGATCGGTGCTTCACCCTATGGAAGATGAGCATTATATTGAGTGGATTGAGCTCAAGGTAGACGGAAAAGTCTATAAACAGTTTTTAAAGCCCGGAGATAAACCGGTAGCGGAATTTGCCGTAGAGGGTGAAAATTTATCTGCTCGGGAGTATTGCAATATCCACGGTTTGTGGCAAGTTAAATAATAGAAAATTTTAAAAAGCATAGTTTATTTTTTAGCCATGCTTTTTATTTTGACTAAAAAAATTTATTTTACTATCCTTATAAATATGAAACATCTTAAAGCCAAAATTTACGGCCGGGTGCAAGGCGTTAATTTTAGGTTTGAAACTCTTCGCAAAGCCGAGGAGCTGGGTCTTTCCGGCTGGGTAGCGAACCAGGGGGACGGTTCGGTTTATTTAGAGGCGGAAGGAGAAGAAGGGGCTTTAAATAATTTTCTGGATTGGTGCCGGCAAGGATCCCCGGCTGCCCAAGTAGAAAAAGTTGATTATGAATTTTATGACGACCGGAAAGGTTTTGAGGGGTTTGAAATCAGTCGATAGCTTTTAGGTTTTAGCTGTCAGCTGTTAGCTTATGTGTAGGCCCCAAATTATTGAACAAAAATATTAATTAGGGCCTGCTGACAAAGTCAGCGAGAAAGGTAATATTAATTATTAAGAAAAGTTATTTCCCTAAAATTAAAGAAGTGGGAGGAAATAATTTTTCAGTGGCTACTAATTTTTTTCAAAAATCAGCAGCCCCTAATTATTTATAAGCTAGAAGCTAAAAGCTGATAGCTATAACCTCGCATTTTATGCCGACCTCCGGATTTATTATTATAAACAAGCCGGTGGGGCCGACTTCTCATGATATAGTTAATCAGCTGAGGAAAATTACCGGGATTAAAAAAATCGGCCACGCCGGAACCCTAGACCCTTTCGCCAGCGGGGTTTTGGTTTTGGCTATAGGTCGGGAAGCTACTAAACAAATTGATAAAATAGTTCAAACCGAGAAAGAATACAAGGCGGATCTTTATTTGGGCGCGGTTACAGACACTTATGACAGAACCGGAAAAATAACAGAGGAAAAGAAAGTAGAAAAAATAGAAGAAAAAAAAATAGAAGAGATTTTAAAATCTTTCCGGGGCGAGCAAGAGCAAGTCCCGCCCATGTTTAGCGCTAAAAAAATTAAGGGTCAAAAGCTTTACAAATTAGCCCGCCAAGGAAGAGAAGTGGAAAGAAAGCCGGTAAAAATTAATATTTCTAAAATTCAATTAGTTAAATATAGTTTCCCCCGTTTAAAAATAAGAGTAAGATGCTCCAAGGGAACTTATATACGCAGTTTAGCTCATGATATTGGCCAAAAATTAGGTTGCGGAGCCTATCTGGAAGAGTTACAACGCACAGCGGTGGGTGATTATGCTCTTAAAGAATCCATAGATTTAGATAAGATAAACAAAGATAATTGGCAGAAATTTTTAGGTAAAATTTAATTTTTTAAAATAGTGGCCATTATAGTGGCCACGATAATGGCCACTACCGGAGTAAAATTAATATTTTTAACAAGCCCTTGTTAGTAACTTATGACGAGAAGCATTCCGAGTCAGAAAAAAGGTTCTACGCTTTGGGCAAAACCTTTAAAGGGAAATTATTGTTTGTTGTATTTACGACTAGAAAAGATAGGATTAGAGTCATCTCAGCCAGGCCCATGAATAAAAAAGAAAGAAAAATATATGAGCAAGAAAAATAAACAAAAACAATTCAAAAAAATTCCCAAATTCTCTTCAGAAGAGGAGGAGGGAAAGTTTTGGCAAAAACATGATTCTTCGGAATACATAGATTGGGGATCGGCCTCAAAAGATCTTTCTTTCCCCAAATTGAAGCCCAGCACCAAAACCATCTCTTTGCGAATGCCGGTATCCATGCTAAACAGGCTAAAAGAGATATCAAATGAGAAAGACATATCCTACTAGTCTTACATCAAGGCGATTTTAGACGAAAAACTAAAGAAAAAGAATTAGGTTTTGGTGAAATAAGTAATAAAAATTGAAGTAAAATAAGTGA
>CAYRJF010000037.1:3287-6202 GCA_964424365.1 uncultured Gammaproteobacteria bacterium
AAAAAGAATTAGGTTTTGGTGAAATAAGTAATAAAAATTGAAGTAAAATAAGTGATAAAATTGGAAGTAAAATAAGTGTTAAAACAGCGATCGGAAAAGCGATTGCTGTTTTTGTTTTCACACCCCCCTCTTAATCTCCCCAATTCCAATTTGTAAACCCTATTAAATAAAATGGTGTTTTAATTTGCCTTGGGGCAAATTACTTAACAGGGTAAATTTATAATAAGCCCTTGACAAGATCCATTTATGGGTATATATTCATTAGTAAAGATAAGGATTTATCTTTACTCGCGGAGTTGAAGCGGAAAGACACGCGGAAGCTCGCGGAAAAATATAAAAATTTATAATTAATTTAAATCTTTTTATTAACTTTTAAGAGCTTAATAAAAAGATAGAAAAAATATGCCAGGATTTAATGGAAGCGGCCCGATGGGCGCAGGCCCTGCTACGGGGAGAGGAATGGGTCCTTGCGGCTCTGGAGCGGCTCGTGGTTTTAGGCGAGGCGGTTTAAGGGGCCGAGGTTTTGGAGCCGGTTTTAGGGGCTTTCCTTTCAGATGGGGAGCTTCTAGCTGGACTGAAACTGAGGAGAAAAAAACTTTAGAGGAAGAAGAAAAGGCCTTAAAACAGGAACTGGAAGAGATTCAAAAAGAAAAAGAAGCCCTAGAAAAGAAATAGTAAATAAGGAGCAACAGTCCCCTGTCGAGAGACTGTTGCTCAACCAATCCTCACCCCCCCCATCAATTTTCCCCTCCTTAAAAAGGAAGGGTCAGAGGAGGTTTTAGAGTCCCCCTCCTTAACAAGGAGGGGGTAGGGGAGGTTTTTTACTTTCCTTAACGCCCCCCCCTCAACCTCCCCAGCTCCGAGCACAGGACTCCGGGGAGAAAATTTTTCCCTCAGCTTATCCTGAGTTTTGTCAAAGGATCAAGACGGGGTTTTGCTTTAAATTTAGTTATTCTTAGTGTATAATATTCATATGACCGAAGAGGAGTGGAAAAAAAATATTTACTATAACCGCAGGTTAGGAAGACCCAGAGGAAGGAGGCGGGTTAGGTTAAATTTGCAGGCGGATTATTTTAAGCCTCAAGGAGTGCCTATTAGAGACTTGGAAATTATAGATTTGACCCGGGAAGAAATTGAGGCCTTGCGGCTTAAAAATATCAAAAAACTAGACCAAAGTCAGTGTGCTCGGAAAATGAACACTTCCCAAAGCACTTTCCAACGGATTCTTAATTCCGCTTATAAAAAAATCAGCCAAGGTTTAGTAGAGGGTAAGGGTATTAGGATAATGAAAGGTTAAATGTTAAATTTTTAACCTCCCCCAACCCCTCCTTGTTAAGGAGGGGGGGACTGCTAATAAATATTATAAATAAATATTGTATATGAACAAAGTAGCAAAATATTTGAGCGTACTTTTCTTTTTTGTACTTTTTTTTATTCCTTTTTTTACTTCAGCGGAAAGTTTAAACAATAAAATTAATACTTGCGCGGTTTATTTTACCGGCGTGGGTTGCCCGCACTGCGCTCAAGCGGACCCGGTGGTATTAAAGGAGGCACTTAAGGACTATCCCGATTTAGTCGTGATAGAGTATGAAGTTTATCAAACCCGGGGAAATCCGAAGTTAATGACTGAATATGACGACCAATATGGAGCCGGCCTGGGAATTCCGTTGTTGATTTTTGATGAGAATAATTTTTTACGCGGAGACAAGGACATAGAAAACGATTTAGAAGAAACAATAAAGACACAAGATAAAAAATGTCCTTTGCCGGACGGGTCACTAAAAAATTTTTCCGACCTAGATTTAAGCAAGCTACCTCAATACCCTAAAATTTGGAAGGGAAACCGGGTTTTGATCAAAGAAGAAGGAGGCGCTTCAGCTGACTTGTTGCGGAAACTAATGGAAAGTAAAAACTTTTCTGAATTTATAGAATCCCGGGATTATGTAACTATTAATGATAAATCAGTGGATTTATCCGGGAGCAAGGTAGAATTTGAAAACGCGGTTAAACTGGAGGGCTGGGTGATAAAATGGAACGGAGAAGATGTGGAGTATGTTTATAACGACCAAGCCGATCAACAAAGTAAAAAACCGGTCACTGCCAATCAGTTTAACACCGAGTTTACTTGGTTTAAAATAACCTCTTTGGCCTTGGTGGACGCGGTAAATCCTTGCGCTTTTGCGGTTTTGATTTTAATGTTGACCGCGATTTTATCTTATAATCCCCGAAATCGAAAAAACATTATCTTGGCCGGATTAGCTTTCGTGGGCGCGGTGTTTGTTATGTATCTGTTTTACGGTTTGATTCTGATTAAATTTATGCAGGTTATCCAGGCCTTAACTTCTATTAAACTTTGGATGTATAAAATTCTAGGTGTAATCGCAATTATTTTGGGTATTTTAAATATTAAGGATTTTATAAGT
This sequence comes from uncultured Gammaproteobacteria bacterium, assembly GCA_964424365.1. Taxonomy (GTDB): domain Bacteria; phylum Patescibacteriota; class Patescibacteriia; order Patescibacteriales; family JAGXOH01; genus JAIOTG01. Next base: position 5,711 of record CAYRJF010000037.1, read on the forward strand.
TATAAACCCGGGAGTTTAGGCACGGAAATGCCCCTAACCATGAGGCCAAAAGTAAAAAAGATTATTTCGGGAATTACTTCTCCGGCCGGCGCCATAGTAGTGGGAGCTTTCGTAACCTTGTTTTTACTCCCCTGCACTATCGGTCCTTATATAATTTGTTGCGGAGTTTTGTCAGTTAAAAACATCACCCAGTCCCTGCCTCCCCTGCTTTGGTACAATTTACTGTTTGTAACCCCGATGCTTGTAATTATCGCAATAGTTTATTTAGGACTTAGACAAGTACAGGATATTTCCGCCTGGAAAGAAAAAAATATTCATAAACTTCATTTAGTGGCCGGGCTTATAATGTTCGGATTGGGCCTTGCCATGCTCCTCGGCTGGGTCTAGTTAAAATTTCGAATTTCGAATTTCGAATTTGTTAAAATAATATGAATGCCAAATTAAAAGCTTCCAGCGTTTCCATTGGTGTTAATGTATTACTGGGAGTGAGCA
>CAYRJF010000037.1:6302-7790 GCA_964424365.1 uncultured Gammaproteobacteria bacterium
AAATTAAAAGCTTCCAGCGTTTCCATTGGTGTTAATGTATTACTGGGAGTGAGCAAAATTTTTGCCGGTTTGATTGCCGGTAGCGCGGCTTTAATTGCCGATGGAATTCATTCCGGCCTGGATGTTTTGTCTTCAGTTGTTTCCTTTTTCGGTATTAAGGCCTCTCAAAAAGAAAAGGATGAGAAACATCCTTATGGTTTTTATAGCTTTGAAAGTATCGCCGGTTTGGGAATAGTTTTTTTGCTAGCTGTTTCCGCGATTTGGATAATTTATGAAGGAGCGGGCCAACTAATCAGCTACAGCCCGGTAAAATTAAGCTATATCGGTTTCGGAGTGGTAATTTTTTCCATTATTGCCAATGAATTAGTAGCGCGCTATAAATTTAAAGTCGGGCGCGAGGAAGACAGTTTATCTTTAGTGGCCGATGCTCAACATTCTCGGGCAGATGTGGTTTCTTCAATTGGGGTTTTAATCGGCTTAGTTTTGGTTAAGTTTATTCCTTTGGCTGATGGGATTTTAGCTATACTTATCGGCTTTTATATAATTTATGAATCCTGGGGGTTGAGCCGGGAAACCATTGATCAGTTAGTGGGAGTTAAGGATGAAGACCTGGAGGGGGAAATTAAGAAAATTGCCCGGGAGAAAGAAATTGAGGTGTCTGAAATCAAATCCCGAAAAATAGGTTCAGCCAGCTTTGCCGAGATGACTGTGAAGCTCTGTCCGGACTTGCCTGTCCAGGAAGCGGAGAAAAAAACCAAGGATTTGCAACAAAGTTTAATTAATCAAATTTCCCGGCTAGATCAAGTGGTAATCCAGGTGGAGTCGCATAATTATAGCTCGGGAACTATACGCCCTATTTGGGGAAGGCGAATGAATTGGAAAAAGGAGTTTTATAGCCCCTCCAGCTTGGGAGTGGGGACAAAAAAGGGCTATAGAATTATTATTCCCGTAGAAAATAATAAAGTTTATAAGCATTTGGGCGCTCCGCAATATTTGATTGTTGATAAACAGGACGGAGAGATAAAACAGAAAAAAATTATAGATAATCCTTATCGGGACGAAAAAATAGGCGGAGGAATGAGAATGATTCGCACTTTTGAGCCGGATGAATTAATCACCGCCTATATCGGGCAAGGGGCGCGTAAGCGAGCAGAAGATTTTAATATCAAAATAACCGAGGCGGAAGAAGGAAAAAACACTTTAGACTTAATTGATTCAAATGAGTAAAAAAATATTTTTAATTACTCTAATCTTTTTTTTGGTTCCTTTAAGTTTGGGGGCCCAGGAAAAATCAACCGCGGAGGCAGATCAAATTTTCAAGGCGCAGGTGAGGGAAATTCTAGAGGAGAGGAAAACTGGCCAAGAGGAAAAGATTCAGCAAAAGATAGAATTGGAAATTTTAGAAGGTAAAAAGAAAGGTGAGAGAGTGATTTATAACGGGATCGGAGAAATAGTTGTGGCAGACAGCCAAATTTATAAAAAAGGAGA
>CAYRJF010000038.1:0-7769 GCA_964424365.1 uncultured Gammaproteobacteria bacterium
CCGGGCGGTTAAATATCACCAAAAACAAAAGCTGAACAATTTTGACTGCCGGCAACTGGGAAGCGCTGCTATTGAGCTTGCCTATGTGGCTTGTGGACGGGTAGAGTCAATCGTAATCCCGGGTGCTCACTCCTGGGACGTGGCCGCCGGGGTTTTGTTGGTCCGAGAGGCCGGAGGAAAAGTGACTGATGCCCAAGGGAAACAGTGGAATCTGGAAAGCAAGGACATTTTAGCCAGCAACGGCCTGGTTCATCCTCAAATCTTAAAGGCTTTAAAATAATATGTCTAAATATTGGACAGTTTTTAAACTGGGTTGGAGTAAGATCCTGGAATATAGGGTTGAATTTTTAATGAGTCGTCTGAGAAGTATAGTTATTTTATTGCTTTTTTATTTTGTCTGGTATTCCTTAACTTATAAAACCGGGGAATTTGCCGGCTACACTCTTAACGAACTGGTTACTTATGTTTTTGGTATCAATATTTTGCGTTCGATTATAATCGGAGCGGAGATGACTGAGCCGGCAGAAGAAATAAACAATGGATTTTTTTCCAAATATTTAACTCAGCCGGTTAACTTTTTTTCCTATAATTTTTTTCGTGAACTCCCCCAAAGAACCATTAATCTAATAGCCGGAGTGCTGGAAGTTTGGCTTTTTTCTTATTTTTTCCAAATTCAGCTTGTTTTCCCCGCGAGCGCGGGGCAGCTGGGTTTCTTTTTTCTTTCCTTAGCTCTTGCCTTAGGTTTGTTTTATATTTTAAGTTTTTTAATGAATTTACTGGCTTTTTGGTCTCGCGAGGCTATGGGCCCCAGATTTTTATTTGATTGGATTTTTTTGTTTTTAAGCGGAGCTTATTTTCCCTTGGATGTCTTGTCTCGAAGTTTACTCTTTTTTGCTTCATTTCTTCCCTTTTACTACATTATTTTTTTCCCGATGTCTGTTTATTTGGGCAGGATAAACGGTCCGGAAATTCTCCAGGGGTATTTAATTCAAATCGTTTGGATTGTGGCTTCAGGCCTTATAACCAGCCTAGTCTGGCAAAAAGGGCTCAAGCGCTATACCGGCGAGGGAATTTAATTTTATGTTTAGGCAAGGATTAAATAAATATTGGCGGACTTGGAGGCAATTAAGTAATTGCGCGATTAGCTCTTATCTTTCTAATCGAGTTGATTCCTCTTCCTTTTTTATAGGTAAGTTGGTTAGGTTTGTCTTTTTTTTGGTTTTAATCCTTTCCATTTTTAATCACACCGATTTAATGGCCGGTTATGGCAAGTATGAAGTAATTTTATTTTTTTTGACTTTTAATTTAATTGATGTAATTCCGCAAGCGCTTTTCCGGGGAATTTATTTGTTCCGAGAAGATGTCAGAAAAGGAAATTTTGATTTTATTCTTTCCAAACCGATTAATCCTCTTTTTTATTCTCTGACCCGCTTAACCGATGTTTTAGATACAATTTTTTTGCTCCCGGTAATTGCTTTGCTTGTTTATGTGGTTTTTCAGATTCCCGGAGGAGTGGAGTTTTCCAATCTTTTTGCCTATATTTTGTTTTTGCTTTTAGGTCTTATTATAGTGGTTGCTATTCATATAATTTCCGCCTGTATTACTATCTGGACTTTGGAAAGCGGAAATTTTATTTGGTTTTATCGGGAATCAATGACAATCGGACGTTTTCCTCCCGAGATTTTATCCTCAACGGTTCAGTTGCTTTTTACTTTTATAATGCCCATTATTTTAATAGTGGGTTTTCCGGCCAAAATTCTTTTAGGAGCACTTAGTTTTAAATGGGCCTTATTCGGTGCCATCTACACCTTTCTTTTTTTAGCTTTTTCTCTCTGGTTTTGGCAGGTTAGTTTAAAAAAATATTCCAGCGCCAGCAGTTAGAATTAAAATTTTTTTATGTCTATAATTGAAACCAAAAATTTAACTAAAAGTTATGATTACTACCGCAAAAAATCCGGTTTTCTAGGTTCTTTAAAAAGTTTTTTTAAAAGAGATAAGCAATCCATAGAAGCGGTTAAAAATTTAAACATTAGTATAAAAAAGGGCGAGCTTGTAGGTTTTCTAGGCCCTAACGGGGCTGGCAAAACCACGGTTTTAAAAATGCTTTCCGGAATTCTTTATTCCACTTCCGGCGAAGCCCGGGTCTTGGGAAGTGTGCCCTGGAAAAGAAACAGGGAATATCAAAAACAATTTTCTATTGTTATGGGGCAAAAAAATCAGCTTTGGTGGGATTTACCCCCTATGGAGAGCTTTGTTTTAAATAAAGAAATTTACGAAGTCCCGGAAGAGGATTTTCAGGAAAAATTAGAGGAGCTTACCAGTATGCTGGAGATTAAAGATATTTTAGATGTTCAAGTGCGCAAGTTATCTTTGGGGCAAAGGATGAAATGCGAACTTGTGGCCGCTTTAATCCATGAGCCCAAAGTTTTGTTTTTAGATGAGCCAACTATTGGTTTGGATGTGTTTGCCCAGAAAAAAATTAGAGATTTTATCCGGAAGTATAATCGAAAAAAGAAAACCACCATAATTTTAACCTCTCATTATATGGATGATATTAAAGAGTTATGCAAAAGAGTTTTGATTATTGATAAAGGAGTTTTAATCTATGACGGTGACTTAGAAAGACTAGTAGATAAACACACCCCGTATAAAATTATTAAAATTTTTCCTCAAAAGGATAAAATTAAGAAAAAAGACTTAACAGGTCTTGGGGAAATTACTGTTTTTTCTTCTAGTTTAATTGAGCTTAGGGTGCCCCGGACAAAGGCTAAAGAAACCGCGGCTCAAATTTTGACCTCAAATTTGCCGGTTCGGGATATAGAAATAACTGAACTAGAAATTGAAGAAGTTATCAGAACAATTTTTCAGAAAAAATAAATAAACGTGTTGTCAGAGAAAAAATTTTACGCTAAGGTGGCAGTGATTGGATTTATCCTTTTAATTTTTGGTTTTCTCTTAGTTTTTAAATTGAATTTTATGTCTGAGCAAAATATTAGACAACCAGCGGTTGCGGGAAAGTTTTATTCTTCTAATCCGGAAGAATTGAGCGCTCAAATTGAGAGTTTTTTAGAAGAAGCTGAAAAGGGCGAGGTTAGGGGCGAGGTTAGGGCCTTAATGGTTCCCCATGCCGGTTATGTTTTTAGCGGAGGAGTAGCGGCTCAAGGATACGGTCTAGTTCAGGGAGAGAGTAGAAAAACAGTAGTGCTTTTATGTAACTCCCACACTTCGCATTTTGAGGGCTTGGCTTTAAGCCCGGCTTCAGCTTGGGCGACTCCTTTGGGCGAGGCGGAAGTGAATGAAGAACTTAACTTAAAACTGGAAAAAGAATTAGATTCAGCCGAGTTTAACGCCCAAGCCCATCAAGGCGATCATACTCTGGAAGTTCAGGTTCCTTTCCTGCAATCCGTCCTAAAACCGGGGTTTAAAATTTTACCGATCTTATTTGGAAATTTAGACAGTAGCGAGCATAAAGATTTGACTCGGTTTTTTAGAGACAATTTAGGGCAGGAGGATCTATTAATTGCTTCCAGTGATATGTCCCACTTTCCTCCTTATGAAGAAGCAAATCGCATAGACCCCCAAACTTTGGAAATAATTACCAAATTGGATACTGAGGAATTGGAAAATCATTTAAGCGAGGCGGAGGAACAGCAAATACCGGGAGAAGAAACTTTGCTTTGCGGAGTGGACGGAGTGAAAACTGTGATTGATTTTATTTCCGGATTAAAGTCTCCCCAAGCTCAAGTTATTGATTATAAAAACAGCGGGGACACTGAACTGGGAGACAAGGAAAGCGTGGTTGGTTATGGAGTAGTAGCGTTTACGGCTGAGGCAGATTCTGATAAGTCTCAGGTCGCTACTGAGGAAGATTTAAGCGAAGAGGAGAGAAATATTCTTTTGAAAATTGCCGAGCAAACCGTGGAGAGCTATATTACGAGTGGCAAGGTTCCGGAGTTTGATGTTACTCAGGAAAAATTAAATCGGAAAAACGGGGTGTTTGTAACCATTAAAAAAGGAGAAGAACTTAGAGGTTGTATCGGCCAGATTGTCCAAACCGAAAAACCTCTTTGGAAATCAGCCCGGGATATGGCTATAGCCGCCGCCACTAAAGATAATCGTTTTTCTCCGGTCAGGGAAGAAGAATTACCGGATTTGACTTATGAAATCAGTGTTTTGTCTGTACCGAAAAAAATTGAGGACTGGCAGAAAATAGAATTAGGTAAGCATGGCGTGATTGTGCGCAAAGGAAATCAAAGCGGAGTTTTCCTGCCTCAAGTGGCAGAGGAGATGAGCGGAGGCAAGGAAGAATTTCTATCTCAACTATGCTGGCAGAAAGCCGGGCTTCCTCCGGAGAGCTACAAGACAGATGAAGAGTTGGAGATGTATACTTTTACAAGTGAGGTGTTTAGTAATTAGCTTCCAGCTTTCAGCTGTTAGCTTTTAGCTTTAATGAAGTACTTTGAATTGATTTACGATTTACTGTTTACGATTTATTGAATATTTTTTTCAAATACTGTCCGGTATAGCTCTTTTTAATTTTAGCTACTTCTTTGGGAGTGCCTTGGGCCACGACTTCACCTCCTTTATCTCCGCCTTCGGGTCCGAGATCAATCAACCAGTCCGCGGATTTAATCACATCCAGATTGTGTTCAATAATTAAAACCGTATTGCCTTTTTCCACCAGCTGGTTTAAAACGCTTAAGAGTCGTTTAATGTCATCAAAGTGAAGGCCGGTGGTGGGTTCATCTAGTATATAGAAAGTTCTGCCTGTAGAGCGCCGGGCCAGTTCTGTAGCCAGTTTAATTCTTTGCGCTTCTCCTCCGGACAGGGTGGTGGCGGATTGACCCAAGCGGACATACCCCAGGCCGACCTCGTAAAGCATTTTTAGTTTTTGATAAACTGCCGGGATGTTTTCAAAAAAACGCATCGCTTCTTCCACGGTCATATCTAGGACATCGGCAATATTTTTGCCTTTATAGGTAATTTCCAAGGCTTCTTTGTTATAGCGACGGCCGTGACAAACCTCGCATTCCACATAAACATCAGGCAGAAATTGCATTTCAATCTTTATCATCCCGTCTCCTCGGCAGGCTTCGCATCTTCCCCCAACTACATTAAAAGAAAACCGTCCTGGTTTATAGCCGCGAATTTTCGCTTCCGGAGTAGAGGCAAAAAGATCCCGGATAGGAGTAAAGGCTCCGGTATAGGTGGCCGGGTTGGATCTGGGGGTGCGGCCGATCGGAGATTGGTCAATATCAATCATTTTATCAATGTATCTAACTCCTTCAATGCGGTCATGAGCGCCGGGCTCGCTTTTGGCCCGATAAAATTGTTGAGCCAGCGATCTAGCCAAAATATCGGTCATTAAAGTGGACTTACCTGACCCGGAAACCCCGGTTAAAGCGATAAATTTACCCAAAGGGAATTCAATATTGATGTTTTTGAGGTTATGTTCTTGGGCATTTAGAATGGATAAGCTATGCCCATTGCCTTTGCGAAATTTTTTCGGTAAAGGTATGGATTTTTTACCGGACAAGTATTGGCCGGTTAAAGATTTGGTATTTTTTTTGATTTGAGCCGGGGTGCCGGAGGCAACCAGTTTTCCCCCGTGCTCTCCGGCTCCGGGGCCGATATCCACAATCCAATCTGAAGAGGTAATGATATTTTCATCATGCTCCACCACCACTACGGTATTGCCCAGATTTTTTAGATTTTTTAAAGTGTTAATCAATTTATCATTGTCTCTTTGGTGTAGGCCTATAGAAGGTTCGTCCAAGATATAGAGTACCCCGGTAAGGGCGGAGCCGATTTGGGTAGCCAGACGAATCCTTTGGGCTTCTCCTCCGGACAGACTATTAGCCGGCCGGTCCAGGGTAAGATAATCCAAGCCCACATTTAGGAGAAAATCCAGACGGGATTTAATTTCCTTAATGATTTGGGCGGAGATTTTTTTCTCTTTAGCGCTTAAATTTTTTCCTTTTTCCAGGTTTTCAAAAAACTCCCTGACGCGGTTAATATTTTGGGAAGAGATATCATAAATAGAATAGTTATCGATTTTTACAGCTAAAATTTCCGGCTTTAATCTTTTTCCTTCGCATTTCGGGCACTGAAATTCCCGCAAGTATTTGCCGATTTCTTTGCGCATATAATCGGATTCGGTTTGGTGGTAGCGTCTTTCCAAATTAGGGATTACACCTTCAAAATTAGTGGTGAATTCGCCGGGCAATTTTTCACTGTCATATTCAATGCTATATTCTTTGTCTTTAGAGCCGTAGAGGACTAAGTTTAATTGTTCCCGGCTTAAATCTTTGATCGGAGTGTTAAGGTCAAAGCCGTGCTCCCCGGCCACAGTCCCGATAATCCGAAGCATCCAAGTTTGGCCTCCGGAAATATTATGGGAAATCGGCTTGATTCCTCCTTGGGCTATGGTTAGGCGGGGGTTGATGATTAAGTCAGGATCCACTTCCAGTTTAGTACCCAGTCCGGTGCATTCCGGACAAGCTCCGTGCGGAGAGTTAAAAGAAAAATGTCTGGGCTCCAACTGGGGTAAGCTAATGTCGCAATTAGGGCAAGCAAATTCTCGGGAAAAAAGTTTTTCCTTGTTTTTAGAGTTCGGATCAGTCGGGCTAACTGTGACCAGCCCCCCGGAGAGTTCCAGGGCTTTTTCCGTGGATTCGCTTAAGCGGGAGATTTCTTCCTTGTCTGCGTTTGCCTTCAGCTTGTCCACCACCACTTCCAGGGTATGCTTTTTTTGTTTGTTTACTTCTTTGTCCCGAAATTCTTCCAAGGTATAAATATCATTATCAAAACGGACTCGGGAGTAACCGGCCTGGGCAATACTGTCCAGAATATTTTTGTGTTCTCCCTTTTTGTCTCTGATTATAGGAGCTAAAATTAAAACCTCTTCCTCCCCGCATCTTTTTACAATCCGGTCTACGATTTCGTCAACCGTATATTTGCGGACTTTTTCTCCGCATTTGGGACAGTGGGGAATTCCGATTCGAGCAAAAAGCAGGCGAAGATAGTCATAAATTTCCGTAACCGTGCCTACAGTAGAGCGGGGGTTATGAGTGGTGGATTTTTGGTCAATAGAGATAGCCGGGGAGAGCCCTTCAATAGAGTCCACATCCGGTTTGTCCATTACTCCGATAAATTGGCGGGCATAGGCGGACAAGGATTCTACATAGCGACGCTGTCCCTCGGCATAGAGGGTATCAAAAGCCAGGCTGGATTTTCCGGAACCGGACAGGCCGGTTAAGACCACCATTTTGTCCCTGGGAATCTCCACATCTATATTTTTTAAGTTATGAACCCGAGCGCCCTTTATAGTTATTTTTTTGTTAGAGTTTGTAGACATATAAAATGTTAAAGTCTAAATTCTAAATAATCGATAGTATAAAGCTCAGTGTGTCTGGCGGATATAATATTATTGAACACCCTTTTTACAACCGTGCTTAACCGTCTTAGTACTATCTTTTCCAGTGCCAGCCCAGCACAGCCTACCCAATGGAAAATATAGCACTAAGACGGTTAAGCTTATTCTCGAGTTAAGAAATTTTATTTTTACCCAGACACACTAAATTTGATAGTATGAAATAATCATTCAAATTTCAATACCTAAATTATAAACATTTATTTAAGAAAGATTTACCTTCAAACAGAAATGTATTATACAGGAAATCAGGGGTCTAGGCAATAGCTGTTAGCTATTAGTTTTCAGCTTCTAGCTTAGGTTAATTTTATTCGTGAATTTGTGATTAGATTCGTGC
>CAYRJF010000039.1:0-7759 GCA_964424365.1 uncultured Gammaproteobacteria bacterium
GGTGCCCCCGTACAAAATACCCCGAACAATCACAAACTATCCTCGTCCTAATTACTTTGGTTTTAGGGCCTGGATAAATTGCTACTCTCTCTGGGTATTTTGTACGGGGTGCGTCGTGCAGGATTCGAACCTGCGACCTTGGGCTTAAGAGGCCCCTGCTCTACCAGCTGAGCTAACGACGCAATTCTAAAAAAAACAGCAACCGGCTATGTTGCTGTTTTTATACTAACAAAAGAATTTTTATTTGGCAATATTTTTCTAATTACAACCTAAATTAGACCGGCATTGCTCAGGGTTGGGAGCCATGGAACAAGCCTCGCAAGCCTGTTGGTTCAGATTTTCCATATTACCCTGATCCACTTGCCCCGAATCAAAATCCTCTATGTCTTCCGGGCCAGAAGGTAAATTATTTTGTATGTCCTGCATACCTTGCAAACCCTGCATCATTTCACTCATGTCCATAAACTCTACGCCCGAGGGTAAACTAAATTTGGAACTATCTCCACTCCAAGCAGAGCAATCATATTGAAATGATTCGTCTAAACTTTCCGGGGTTTGACCATCTCCCTCGCTTTTCTCGGTTTGCTTTTGCTGTTTTTCCAACTCAGATAAATCCATCTTCATTCCCTTTCCTTCTTGCATAGACCCCCAGGTATAAACTTTTTTATCTTTAATAATCACATAAGTCTCCATCTGCTTGCCCTCCTGGTTTATAGAAACATTCTGCCGAACTCGCTCTCCATCTACATAAGCAACTCCGCTCATCTCGCTTTTTTCTCCGGAATGAGTAAAGTTACACTTCAAAGGCCTTCCTTGTTTTAAAAGGTCCTTAATCGTTCCCCGGAAACTTTGTTCTTGGTTTTTTTCCGAATCGCCCCCGGAAGATTTGTCTCCTTCTCCGGGTTTATCTGTTTTCTCTCCTCCTACACAACCGCTCAAAACCAAAGAAAACATCACCAACCCGGAAATAATTATTAATTTTTTCCTCATAAATTTTAAAATTAATTATAATTTCTTAATTTTATTGTAACATTTTTCACTATTTTTACAAACAAAAAAACAAGCCCAAAGCTTGCTTTTGAAAAATTCAAAATCTAAAATCCGAAAATCGTAATTCGAAATTCGAAAATTCCTGTATGGCTGGAGTGGGGATTGCCCGCCAAAAGCTTGCCAAGGCAAGTGGCGGATCGCTCGCTCCCACACTCGCGAAACCCACAATTCGCAAATCGTAATTCGTAATTCGAAAATTCCTGTGTGGCTGGGGTGGGGATTGCCCGCCAGGAGCTTGCCAAGGCAAGCGGCGGATCGCTCGCTCCCACGCTCGCGAAACCCACTAATTCGCAAATCATAAGTCAAAAATCATAAATGAGAATGTGGCTGGGGTGGGGATTGAACCCACGACCTTAGCGTTATGAGTGCTACGCTCTAACCAACTGAGCTACCCAGCCCAAAAACCCACTAAGCTTCAAAGAGGAGAGTGAACAAATCACTTCTCCTCTTTTTTATACAGCCTTCAAAATAAAGTAGTTTTACCTTTTTCCTTTTAAAGAGTCCTTTAGTCTCTTACCGGTTTTAAACTTTGCCACCCGAACTTCAGGGATCTTAATTCTTTCACCGGGGTTCTGAGGATTAACTCCGCCACGAGCATGCCTGTCTCGGGTCAGGAAGGTGCCGAAACCGCTAATATTAACTTTCTCACCCTTTTTTAGCTGATCAATAATAATGTCAACTAAATTCTCCACCATACCCTCGGCTTGCTTGTTGTTTACTCCCGGGGTTTTCTCCGCAATTTTTTTGATTAATCCGGCTTTATTCATAAAAGTTGAAATAAGTTTTTATCTCTTTTTAAAGAAAAGACATAAAATTTATTTTACTTATTTTTTAAGACTTAATCTATTAATAATATAACAGATTTTTTAAATTAAGCAAATATTTGCAGATTTTATCGGGCGTATTCCACGCTTCGGCTTTCCCGAATCACATTAACCTTTATTTCTCCGGGATATTTTAATTCTTCCTCAATTTTCTTGGCAATTTCCCGGGCTAATTTATGAGAAGCAAAATCATCCATTTCTTCAGTATTAACAAAAACCCTGACTTCTCGGCCGGCTTGAATGGCATAAGATTTATCTACACCGTCGAAAGAATTAGTAATCTTTTCAAGTTCTTCCAATCTTTGTAAATACTTCTCATAAGAATCATTTCTAACTCCGGGACGAGCGGCGGAAATAGCATCCGCCACCTTAACCACCACCGCAATCAAACCCTTGGGCCTATCGTCATGATGTGTTTCAATGGCATTGATTATATCCTCGGCTAAATTAAACTTACGTCCGATGTTGCCGCCAATCTCGGGGTGAGTTCCTTTAACATCCTGGTCTACCGCTTTACCTAAATCATGAAGCAAACCGCTCTTCTTGGCCAAAGTAACATCCAGACCCAATTCTTCCGCTAAAAGGGCGGACAGGTGGGCAACTTCCAAAGAGTGTTGGAGGGCGTTTTGACCATAACTGCTCCTAAATTTAAGTCTTCCGATAATTTGGACTAATTTGGGATCTAGTCCGGCGACTCCAATTTCATATAAAGCCTCTTCACCCGATTTTTTAATCTCCACCGCCAACTCCTTTTTGGCACTCTCTACCGCTTCCTCAATTTTGGCCGGTTGAATCCGTCCGTCCTTTATCAAAGAATCCAAGGTTCTCTTGGCAATTTGTCTTCTAATCGGAGAAAAAGCGGAAATTGTGATGGTGTTGGGGGTATCATCTACAATAATTTCCACACCCAGAGTCTGTTCAATCACCTTAATATTTCTTCCTTCCCGGCCGATAATTCTTCCTTTCATTTCATCACTGGGCAAATCCACATCCGTAGTACTAATCTCCGGCACATAAGAAGAAACTATTCTTTGCATAGCTCCGGCAATCAACTCCCGGGATTTTTCTTCAATTTTCTCGTCCCCCTGCCTTTCCAGCTTAGTGACTCGATTCATTAAGTCTTTTTCGCATTCCGATTCAATGTTTTTAAATAAAACTTCTCTTGCTTCCTCTTTAGTCATAGAAGCAATTTTCTTTAATTTCTCCACTTGTTCTTCCTTCATCTTTTTAATTTCTTCCTTAGCGTCTTCTACCTGGTTAACTTTGTCATAAAGTTTTTGTTGCTTCTCTTGAAGCTCTAATAATTTTTGGGAAAAAGAGTCTTCTCTTTTTTGCAACTTTTTTTGTAAATCATTCAATTCTTTTCGTCGCCTCTTTTCCTCTTCTTTAGCTTCTTCAGTAATTTTCAAAGCCTTATCTTGGGCTTTAAAAACAATTTCTTTTTGTTTGTTTTTAGCTTCACTTAAAATTTTCTCGGCTTTTGATTCCGCCTTTTTATTGGAAGCGGAAATTTTCTTCTGGCGCAACCAATAACCCAACAAAAAACCTCCCGCCGCCAACAAAATAAGTATAGCTATCTGTATAAGAATATCCATAAACTTATTCGACTCGGTTTTAGGAGGTTTTAAGGCACAACCTAAATTAGACAAACCTAACTAAGGTTGTCCGGTTTTCCATATAAAGTTCTTGATTTTAATGTATCTTTATACATTATAATTTTATATATTTAGAAACACTGGACTTTTTTAACTTTCAATTTCAACTAAAAACCTCTAATTACAAGAATCTTTTTGCCAATTTAAACACTCCCCTAAACCGAAAATTTATTAAATTAATCTTAACATTAGTCAGCGAAGTTCCGCTTTTAGTCAGCGAAGTTCCGCGAGTTAAGAAGTTTTTAATTACTTAACTACTAATTTTACCTTATAATATCACCCTTAACTTAAAATGTAAAGAGAGCTTAGCCGCAAGAACCGGCGCTTCCGCCTCCGCTGTTACTGCTACCGAATCCGGGAGAGGGAGAAGAGCTGGAAAGCTCGGCCTCACACTCTGAAGGTTTTTCACTAAAAGCTGAACAAACCGTTTCCAATAAAGAAGCCGGGTTTCTTTGAGCTTGAATTTTTTGGCCATTAACCACTAAAGTCGGAGATCCGGAGACTCCGTATTCTTGATTTTTCTCAGCATGAATTGCAAAGCTGGGGAAACTTCCTCTCCAAGTGCTCTTGTCGTTATAATCTTCCATAATGCCGAATTCTTCATCGGTTTGACTAACACAAGTTTCCAAAGCAGAAGTATTTATTCCTACTTCATTTTGACAACTTTCAGAATCACTGCTTTCCAAAAAACAATCCAGATAACTAATTAATTTTTCCGGTTCTTCTTTTTGAATGCAATATTCTCGTAGTTGCTCGTTAATTTCTTTTTTGTCATGCATAGCATAATCTACAAACTTTAAGTCAAAATCAATTTTCTCGCCCAAGGTTTTTACTACCGGCAAAATCGCTTTCTCCATTTGAGTTCCGTAAGGACAGTGGGACATAACAAAAAGTTCTACCTGGGGGGTCTCTGACTTATTGCTGACCGTGGCGGCCGGTTGCTGATTTTGCGCCTGATTGTTTTCCGCGGCCTGATCTCCGCCATTATTCCCGGAATTCTCTCCCTCGATTTTCTCCATGTCATTTCCCTGAGGGAAAAACTTTTTTCCGTCTTTGGTCATATAAGAGGATACGTTTTGACCGGCCAACTCCACATCCAGTTTATAAAGATTATTCTCTTCTGTGACATTGGCTACGGTGGCTTTTTGCCCGCTGTCCGGGGGTATTAAACTTTCATTAATATACTTCTCCGCTTCCGCTTTAGCTTCATCCGGAGTTAAAATGTCTTGAGCGGTCAAACCGCCTTGATTGCCATTGCAACCGGTCAGAGCAAAGACCAGCAACAATCCTAAAAGAATAGTTTTTTTCATAGATGTTAATTTAAATTTTAATTAATAAAAGTGTTTTTAATGTTATCAAAAAGAAAAAATAAAGTCAAAAAAATTTTATTTAAACGGAGGCACTTTTAGTTTGCCTCGAATTTAACAGCGTGCTAAGATTAAATTCAGTTTTAAAAAATAATTATATTATTATGTCTAACTCAAAAATATACGACGCTATCATCATCGGTTCCGGTCCGGCCGGGATGACCGCGGCGATTTATGCCGCCCGCAGGGAAATGAAAACCCTGGTGATCGGCAAAGAGCTGGGAGGCCAAGTTATGTGGGCCTCGGAAATAGAAAACTATCCCGGGTTTAAAAAAATCGACAATTATGAGCTGATTAGTAAAATGCAAGAGCAAGTGATGTCTCTGGGGGTGGAGATTAAAATGGAGGAGATTAAAAAAATTGAAAAAGAGGAAAAAGAAATTTTCAACCTTCAAACTAACAAAGAAACCTTCCGGGCCAAAACCGTTATCATTGCCATGGGTCTCTCCCCTCGTCGCTTAGCCATCCCGGGAGAAGAAGAATTTACCGGTAAGGGGATTTCTTACTGCGCTAATTGCGACGGACCTTTTTATAAAGGTAAGGATGTGGCTGTGGTCGGTGGAGGAAACAGTGCCCTGGATGCGGCGGAAGTTTTATCCAAAATCGCAAAAAAAGTTTATTTAATTCACAGAAGGCAAGAATTCCGGGCCTTTGAGGCCTTAATTGACGAGGTAAAAGAAAAAGAAAATATTGAGCTTGTCCTGGATAGTGAAATCAAAGAAATTAAAGGCCAAGACAAGGTAGATGAGGTAAAAGTAGCTAACAAAAAAACAGAGGAAGAAAAAAATCTTAAAGTGGAAGGCGTTTTTATTGAAATCGGACGCATAGCTCACACCGACCTGGTAGAAGGGCTGGCAGACAGGGATGAAGCCAGTCAAATCCGGGTGGATGAAAAACAGATGACCAAAACCCCGGGCCTGTTTGCGGCCGGAGATGTGGTAAGCGGGGAGTTTAAGCAGATTACCATCGCTTCCGGAGAGGCCACTATCGCGGCTTTGGCGGCCTATCAATACTTACAACAAAAAAGAGGCAAGGAAACAAAAAAAGTGCTGGACAGGAGCACCTAGTTTACGAATTACAAATCTGCTACCAATCTACGAATTTTTATTTTATTACAACCCCTCCTTAATCCCCCCTTTTTTTAAGGGGAGGAAATAGGAATTACAGATTACTTCTTAGTATGGTCGAGCTGAAAATCGGTTTTAGTGAGGCAGGCAAATTTACGAATAAAAAACTATTTCCTAAATTCAACCTTGTCTCCCACCTTAATATTAAACTTCTCAACAGTTCCGCTTTTAACCTCCAAAACCTGATCAATCTTTTCTCGGGGGCTTAAAGTTTTGGGGGGTTGATAGTCTTCAGGCTGAACCTTTTCGTCTATCCTAACAACCTCCCCCTCTCTAATCCAAACAAAATCCAAGGGAATAAGCATACCTTTCATCCAAAAAGAAGCGTATTTGGGTTTTCCGTAAACAAAAAGCATACCTCTTCTTTCTCCCAGATTCTCTCTACCTGAAAGACCTTTAGCTTGCTCTTTTGGAGTTTTTACAACCTCAACTCGGAAAATTGTGTCATCCACTTTAATTTCCTTTAAATCAGATTTTTCTTGATTGCATCCAGATAACAGTAAAGCGACCAAAAAAACGAATAAAATTGTGATGCTTTTTTTATACATTTATATTTTATAGTTCATTGGAAAACTTAATGGATAAAAGTCCCCTCTCATGAGAGGGGTGGCCGAAGCGATAGCGGAGGCCGGGGTGTGTTAAGGTAAAAAATAAAAAAAATATTATCAACACAAATTTTGGTCATCTAAAACCTTTCACACCCCCTTAAATTCCCCCTCAAGGGGGAGCTTTGGTCTTTCTACCCTTTAAATTTCTTAGAACCTACTATATCTATATTAAATACTTAACAACTCCCTTAAGCCATTGATCGATCATATCCGGCCTCTCTAGGTCATGATCTCCTTTTTTCACAATTATTTTATCGGGAAAATCCACATTCAAACTCTCCAAGGGAACCTTATCATCGCTATCCCCCTGGACTAAGAAAACATTTTCCGCACCCTTAAAAAAAGAAGAGTAATCTTTGTCCTCATTCTCCTGAAAATAGTCGGCCGAGATATGATTTTCTTTACTCATCTTGCCTTCCTTAAAACTCTCCTCGAATTCTTCTTCTCTTAAATAATCCTTATAATTATTCCAATCAATTTTCAAAGTCGGTTCTTGTTTTTTCATTTTACTTATAACAAAATAATAACGCAGGAGATCCTTTTGATTTAAAGCCGGGCCCAAAAGAACAATTTTCCTCCAATCTAATTTTTCTCGAGCCAGTCCGGCCACACATCCGGAAACGCTATGAGCAACTAAGCTAATAGACTCAAAGTCTTTTTTTCCTTTAATTTCTTTTACAGCCAAAAGCAACTCTTCTTTTAATTTCTTCACTGTAAATTCGGAAAAATTCCCATCGGAAAGACCCAGTCCCTCCCAGTCAAAACGGAAACAATCCACCCCCTTGTCCACAAGTCCGTCGCAAAGGGCCTTAAACTTTTTCTCAGTCGTGGCCTTGCGTTCAAAACCACTCACCATTACGGCCAACTTTCTATTCCCTTCTTTGCTTGCCAAAATTCCCCGCAAAATTTTATTGTTTTGATTTTTGAATTGTATTAATTCTGTATTTGTCATAATTTTTATTTTAGAAAAATCATTAGTATAAAATTTGAGCTACTAACAAATCTTTCGCTCGGCAAATCAACAAATTAACAACAAATAAAACAAACATTAAACAATTATTTGTAGATTTGTACTGATTTGTAAATTAGCCGGGAATGCTTTAAGTTTATCATTCCCAAAGCCTTTGT
>CAYRJF010000040.1:0-4592 GCA_964424365.1 uncultured Gammaproteobacteria bacterium
ATCTTTGGTCAAAACGGCACAGTCGGAGCCAGAATTATTACTTCTCCCGGTCACTTTAAGAGAATGATCAAGGCCCTGGAAGGAGCTTTGAAAAAGTATGAAGAAAATTTTGGAGAAATTAAAGAAGCGGAAGAAGTGGATAAAGAAATTGGGTTCAGGGGATAAAAGCTTAAAACTCAAAGTTCAAAAGTCAAAGCTGAAGTTAAAAGCTAAAAGGTTAATAAGTTTTAACTTTTGAGTTGTGATTTTTAGTTTTGGGTTAAATGTTTGTTGAAAGTTGGGATGGTAAAGTTTTAACTAAGAATCAATTATTTTTTTGGGAAAAGAAATTTTGAAATTGGAAATTAGGTGACAGGAAAGACAGTCTAACCAATTTCATACTTTTTCGGAGATAATTTTTAAGCGATCAATTATTTTATGGCCAATAAAGACTATTACAGCATTCTTGGGGTTGACAAAAACGCTACCCCAGAAGAAATTAAAAAAGCTTTTCGGAAGAAAGCCCATGAATGTCATCCGGATAAAGAGGGCGGAGACGAGGCTAAGTTTAAGGAGGCCAATGAGGCTTATCAAGTTTTAGGTAATGAAAAAAAGAGAAAGCAATACGATCAATTCGGTACCACTTTTGAAGGCGCTCAGGCCGGAGGCGGTCAGGGTCAAGGCCAAGGATTCGGCGGATATCAGGATTTTGGCGGTTTTAATGTGGACATGGATGATCTGGGTGATATGTTCGGTGGCTTGGGCGACATCTTCGGTTTTGGCGGAGGAAAATCATCTCGGTCCAGCTCCGGCAAAGGCAGAGACCTGGAAACGACCATGACTATTAGCTTTGAGGAAGCGATTTTCGGGGTGGAAAAAGATTTTAAAATTAAGCGTTATGTTACTTGCGATCGCTGTCAGGGAAATCGCGCCGAACCGGGTTCTTCCATAGATACCTGTAAGACTTGCGGGGGCTCGGGAAAAGTCAGCCGGGTACAAAGGACTATTTTTGGAAATATGCAGGTGCAGATGACGTGTTCCGACTGCGGAGGCGAAGGGAAAAGCTATAGCCAGAAATGCGCTAAATGCTCGGGATCGGGAAGAGTGGAAGAGACCTCTACAATTAAAGTTAATATCCCGGCCGGAGTGGATACCGGAGAAGTTTTGCGTTTAGCCGGCCAGGGAGAAGCCGGAGAAGGCGGAGCCAGGACCGGAGACTTGTATGTGAATATTATAGTAAAAGAAAGCCCCAAATTTCAAAGACAGGGCTATGACATACACTCTGAGAGAGAAATTAGCTTTAAACAAGCCGCTTTAGGGGATAAGGTGGATATTGAAACTATTCACGGAAAAGTTAGCTTAAAAATTCCCGCCGGTACTCAATCCGGAACTGTTTTTAAATTGCGTAACAAAGGAGTAAGAAGACTCCAGGGCACCGGCCATGGAGATCATTTGATAAAAGTTAATATTAAAACCCCCACAAATTTAACCCGCAAGCAAAAGAAACAAATTGATGACCTAGATCTTTAAAGATCGTAAATCGTGATTCGTAAACTGTAAACCGTGTCTTACTAAGACTGAAAAGGTGGTTTAAAACACCCAAAGGGTGGGCTTAAAAAATTGTGTTATTATAATATAATAAAACAATAAGAACGCTTTTATGAAAAATAAATTTTATTCCTATTCCTTTAATATATTTTTAGGAATATTAAGTATTCTGGTGGTTTTGGTTTTGGTTTTTTCTTTTAATCAGTTTGCCCGGGAAAATAACACTCAAGCCGGAGATTTTTCTTTGGATGAGCAAGCCGCTACAATCAGCGCGATTAATCAAAATATGCCCGCGGTGGTAAATATCAGTGTTTATGAAGTCCAAGAGAAAATAAGCTATAATTTGTCCAGCCAGGAAAAGGAGGTGGCGGAAGAAAAAGTCAAGGTTGGTTCCGGAACCGGATTTATAGTTACTTCAAACGGTTTAATCTTAACTAATAAGCACGTGGTAAGCAGTGATAACCCTCAAGATACTCAATACCGGATAATTACGAGCACAGGGAAAAAATATTATGCTATGTATTTGGATGAAGATCCTTTAAATGATTTGGCTATGCTTCGGATTTATGATCAGAATCTTCCTTTTGTAGAGCTGGGCAATAGTGACAATGTGGAAGTGGGGGCCACAGCCATTGCAATCGGCAACGCTTTGGGCAAATACCAAAATACCGTTACTAAAGGAATAATCAGCGGACTGGGAAGAGATTTTGTGGCCAGCGGAGCCAAGGGGGAAACTCAGGTTTTAAATAACACCATCCAAACTGACGCGGAAATTAATCCCGGCAATTCCGGAGGACCGTTGATTAATTTACAAGGAGAGGTAATCGGAGTAAATGTGGCGATTGACCAAGCCGGAAACAGTATTGGTTTTGCTATTCCCATTAATGTGGTTAAACCGGTAATCAAAAGCGTTAAAGAAACCAATCGAATTATCCGACCTCGTCTGGGCATTAGATTTCTAATGATTGATCCGGAAATCGCTCATAACCGGGAATTGCCGCGAGAGGAGGGCGCTCTCATAATCGGGGATGAAAAGTATGATAAAATTGCGGTACTGCCCGACTCACCGGCAGAAGAAGCCGGACTCCGAGAAGGTGATATTATTTTTGAGGTTAATGCCATAAAAATTAATGAAGACCACAATCTTCAGTCTGTGATTCAAAGGTATAAACCCGGAGATAGAATCGGTTTGAAAATCCAGAGAGGAGAGAAAATTTTTATTCGAGAAACGGTTTTGGATAAATTTGATTCTAAAAATTAGACTCTTGTGGAAAAAAGGAGTTGACTTTTCCGAAGGTTATCAGATAAGATATACTATTAACAAAATTTTTTGGAATTTTTAAAAATATTAATTTCTCATAAATAATTTAAAAACCAAATTGATATTATGATTGAAGTTAAACAGATATCTAAAGCTTTTAGTTCCAATAAAGCTTTGGACCAGGTGAGTTTTTCAGTTAAAAAAGGCGAGATTCTGGGTTTTTTGGGCCCTAATGGAGCCGGAAAAACCACTGCCTTGAAAATTATTACTTCTTTTTGGCCCCAAGACGAAGGTCAAGTTTTAATTGACGGTCAGGATACTCTCAAGGATTCCTTAAAGACTCGTCAGAAAATCGGTTATTTACCGGAGACCGTCCCTCTTTACGAGGATATGACGGTTTTTGAATATTTGAAATTCGTGGCCGGAGTCAGAGGGATAAAAAAATCCGAGATTTCAAGCAGAATTGAAAAAGTGGTAGCGTCCTGCGGACTTAAGGGGATGCTGAAAAAACCCATAGAAGAACTCTCCAAAGGGTATCGCCAGAGAGTGGGTCTTGCCCAGGCGATTATTCATGATGGAGAGGTTTTAATTTTGGATGAACCGACCACCGGTTTGGATCCTAACCAAATCGTGGAAATCAGGGATCTAATAAAGGAGATCGGAAAAGAAAAAACCGTGATTTTCTCCACTCACATTTTAAGCGAGGTGAGCGCGGTCTGCGACCGAGTAATTATTATTAACAAAGGCAAAATTGTCAGCGAAGGAACTCCGGAGGAGATCACTCGGGAAGCCGGAGCCACAGAAAGTTTTTATATCAAAATCAAAGGAGAGAAAGAAAAAATTCTCGAGAAATTAAATCAGATTGAAGGAGTGGAAAAAGCGGAGGTTCGGGAGAAAGAATCCGAAGGTATTTACGGTTATGAAGTAATCCCCCGAAAAGGAAGCGATATTAGAGAAAAAATTTCTTCTTTGGTTGTTTCCGAGGGCTGGAGTCTCTTGGAATTCAATAAAAAGCAGGTCAGTTTGGAAGACGCTTTTAGAAACCTCACTAATAATTAATTTGTGCTAATATGGATAGGAAAAATTATTTGAAGACCACCTGGATTTTATTTAAGAAAGAATTATGGGCCTACTTTAATTCTCCGATTGCCTATATTTTCTTGGCCGCGTTTTTGATTATCGGCAATTGGCTTTTCTTTAATCCTTTTTTCTTGCGCGGGGTAGCCAGCTTGAGGCCTTATTTTTCCTTTTTGCCTTGGATTTTTTTGTTTATAACCCCGGCGATTACTATGAGGCTTTGGGCGGAGGAAAAGAAAAGCGGGACCGCGGAATTCCTTTTAACCCTGCCGGTAAGCGATTGGCAGATTACCCTGGCTAAGTTTTTTAGCTCCCTTTCTTTTATGTTTATCGCCTTGCTTTTGACATTCAGTTTGCCGGCTACAGTGGCTAATTTGGGAAATTTAGACTGGGGACCGGTTCTGGGCGGTTACTTGGGAGCTTTATTTTTGGCCGGAGCTTATTTGGCCTTGGGCCTTTTTATGTCCAGTTTAACCAAGAATCAAATTATCGCTTTTGTTCTTGCTTTGGCGACCAGTTTCTTGGCTTTTGTGGTCGGGGCTGATTTTGTTTTAATAAAAGCCCCCTCGGTTTTAGCTCCGATTATGAGATTTCTGGGTCTAGGGAGCCATTTTGACAGCATTGCCAAAGGCGTAATAGATAGTAAGGATATAATTTATTATCTTTCTTTTATTTTTATTTTCCTCTGGCTTAATGTCCGGGTTATCGAGAGAAGATCTTGGAGGTA
>CAYRJF010000040.1:4692-7470 GCA_964424365.1 uncultured Gammaproteobacteria bacterium
ATATGGATTTTAAGAAGAAAATAAAAAAATGGTTACATAGGTTGTCCCGAGGAGACCTTGTAATTACTATAATTTTGGTTTTGGGAATTATAGCAGTGGTAAACTTTTTATCTTATCAGATTTTTTCCCGGGCGGATTTAACTCAGAATAATATTTATTCCATTTCTTCGGTAAGTAAGCAAGCGGCGCGCAATTTGGATGACATTGTAAAAGTTAAAGTTTATTTTAGTGAAAATTTGCCTAACAAATACGCCAATTTAGAACAAAATGTTACAGACATTTTAAGGGAGTATGAAAATTATTCCGGGGGCAAGGTTGAGATTGAGCAAATTAACCCCCAGAACCTAGAGGATGCCAAAAGCAAAATGAGACAGCTGGGTATCCCCGCTATTCAATTTAATGTTTTAAAAAATGATTCCTACCAAGTGGTTAATGGCTATATGGGTATTAGCGTGGAATATGGAGACAACAATGAAGCCATACCGGTGGTAAAAAATACTGAGGACTTGGAGTATAAAATTACAACCGCCCTGAAGAAAGTAACCCGGGAAAGCACTCCCGTTATTGGAATTGTCAACAGTCACGGAAGCCTAAGCCCCGGCCAGGGCCTTGAACCTCTTTATCAAAAATTAAATGAAGTTTATAAGATTGAAGAAATAGACTTGTCTTCCCAAGAGGTGGGCGGGGAAGTAAAAACTTTAATTTTAGCCGGCCCCTCGGAGAAGTTTAATGAAGAGGAGCTTAAAAAGATTGATAGTTTTGTCATGGGTGGCGGCTCTTTAATTGCTTGGGTGGACGGAATCAGGATGAATCAGGGAGTTGTCCCGGAAAAAAATGAAACCAATTTAAATGAACTTCTGGGGGGTTATGGATTAAAACTAAATCAAGACGTGATCTTAGACGGCCAGTCCCAAGGTCGGGTTTCCTTTACCTCCGGTTTTATGAGTTTTTCCACTCCTTACCCGGGTTGGGTAAAAATCAAGGAAGAGAATTTTAGCCAAGATAACCCGGCGGTAGCTGATTTGGAGTCAGCTCTCTTGCCTTGGCCGAGCAGTTTGGAAGCTTCCTCCACCCCGGAGAGAAAGGTCCAGTATTTAGTCAAGTCCAGCCAATACTCTTGGAGCGCGGGTGTTGATTATAATTATCGCCCTTCCAGTGATTTAAAACCCACCGGCAAGACTGAGCAGTATAATCTGGCCGTTTTAGTTAGCGGTAAGTTGCAGAGCCCTTTTGGAGAGGAAAGCGCTGATTCGGGCAAGGTGATACTTTTGGGGGACAGTGATTTTATCAATCAAGAGTTCCTGGGTGGAAACGGGGAAAATCTGGTTTTGGCCCAGAATTTAGTAGATAGCGTAACCTTGGATAGTGATTTAATTAAAATTCGCTCTAAGGAGGTTACGGATCGGTCGATTAAGGAATTATCCGCCTCCGGCAAACAAACCTTAAAATATCTGAATATTTTCGGGGTTGCGGTTCTGGTTGTGATTTTTGGAATTTTAAGATATTATTTAAGAAAGAGAAAGAAATCTTAAAAATCCTAAAGGATTATCCAATATCTAGCGTCGAATTTTAACAAAGATATAATTTAATAGATAGATAAATTTCGTTTTTAGACGGAGTTTATGAAAAATACTTATGCCCAAGAATAAAAAAAATTTAATTTTAGGAGCGGTTTTGGTTGTTTTAGTGGGATTTGCTTATGGTTATTATTATTTTCAAAACCAGAATCAAGCTCAAGCGGACAACTTTGTTTCTAATTTGGATTTTTCCCAGGTGGACAAGATGGAGGTAGAGAGAACCGGATCCAGTACTACTTTGCTTAAACAGGAGGAGGGCTGGAAAGTGGAAAATACTAAAGATTTTTATGTCCGGGAAAGCAGGGCAAGAGATATAAAAAAAGGATTAAATGATTTAGCTGAAACAGATTTTGAGCTAGTTAGTCAAAATAAGGATAAAAAAGAATTATATCATACCGACCTAGAGCATGGTTCTCATATCAAATTATATCAAGGAGAAGAAAAACTGGCTGATTTTGTAATCGGACGCTTAGATTCTCCTACGGTAACCCATACCTATATTTCCCGGCCCGATTCCGAAGAGACTTATTTGGCCCAAAATGTTCAATTAACCGCTATGTTCTTGGAAAAAGATTGGCGCAGTAAAGTAATCTTTAATAATCCGGGCGAAGAAGTAAAAAAACTTAGATTTCAATATCCCGGGGAAGAGTTTGTGGCCGAGAAAAAGAAGACCGCCGAAGGAAAAGACAAGTGGGAAATTACAGAGCCCAGTTTTAAGGAAACCACCTCGGAGAAATTATCTCAAATCGAAAATTTAATGACCAATTTGATTGCAACTAAGATTCCGGAGCAAAGTTTTACAGGAACCGGTTTGGGAAAGCACTTAATAATAGTGGAGGCCCGGGGAGACGGCCTTCAAAATACTATTATGGTAGGAGAGTCTGAGGAGACAGAAGAGGGCCAGCCCCTGTATTATGCCAAAAAAGCAAGCAGTGATAATATTTATTTGATTACTCAAAATGAGAGAGACACTCTAAAAACTTCCTTAAACGAGTTGGCCTTGGAATAGAAGAAATAAACAAAATAAGTGAACTAAAAAATAAGTTTTTAAAACAGCAACTCTGATGGTTGCTGTTTTTTTTCTTCTCATTCCAGGTTTATTTTACCTGTTTTACTTTTTCCTGCTTATTTTACATTTTACCTGTCCTGCTCGCTCCGAGCTCTATCGAAGAGAGTTTGTTGAAGGAGACTTATTTTTCAA
>CAYRJF010000041.1:0-7429 GCA_964424365.1 uncultured Gammaproteobacteria bacterium
TAGTAAAGCTTCACGGGGTCTTTTCGTCCTTCTATGGTTAACGAGCATTTTTACTCGTCATGCAATTTCACCGAGTCCTTCGTTGAGACAGTGCCCAAGAGGTTACGCCATTCGTGCAGGTCGGAACTTCAATATATTAACATTGTGTTACCACAATGATTAGACTATACCATCATCTTGCCACCATCCTTAGGAGATCTTTACGATTAATTCTTTTATTACCAGTGATATTAACTTTATCACTTAATTTGATTATTCTTTCCAAGCCATCGCGACTTAAGTGTCGGTTGGAATGGATTATTTCACAGATTTCCGCAAACCTTTCAAATTGCTCTTTTTTATCGGTTTGCAGGGGATAAGCCTTAAAGTGGGGTATAATTTTTTTTACCAAATCTTTGGTACTCCTCACTTCATACTTATAATTCTGATCTCGCTTAGAAAATCTCACTCCTCCGCATTGAAAAAACTTCTGAAGAAATAAGATTATCTCTTTGTTTCGCTTATGCTGACTCACTGAAAAGCTGGGTCTAATTTCAATTCCAAATTTCATTTTTTTTCTCAAAGAAAAAGAAATTTGAAAACACCCTTCACCATCAGTAAAACCGGTTATATAAGAATTTATATCCATAAATATTTAAGGATCTCCGTAGAGGGCTATTTTTAGCAAGAGTCGGCGTATTGTCCCCCTCTAGTGGGGAGACCTCCCCTTTCGGGTCAGTCGTTACGGGTCCCTTAATGGGTTCCCACGGTATTGTCCAACTTCTGTTTAAAAAAGTTGGAGGTCCACCGTTATTAGCCGATTTACTTATTCCATATCACTATGGAATTCGGGCAAGTTTGTTCCCGTTTAATTAACGGGTCCGACCAAATTCACCCGACAAGGAATTTCGCTCACATTATTCTATAGCTTTCACTATAGTGTGGACTATATCTTTATCCAATTATTTCTTTAAGATTCTTTTCGGTTATATCTTTATTGGCACGATTCATTTTTTTAATGGCATAAAATATTTTTTTTATACCCTCTTTTTTTAAGTGTTCTTTTTTGTCCATTAATAGAACTACTTTACGAAAAGATAAAAAGTCGTATTTTTTTTGGGTTTGAAGCGGATATTTTTCAAAGAAGGGAATTACAACATCTTTTAAATGATCTAGGCTTCTAATTCTTAATTCGTATCTATCTCCATGATTTGTTCTTACAGTCCCGCAACCAAGATATTCTTTTATTTTATACAATAATTTAATATCTTTTTGATGTTGAACTATTCTAAATTCGGGCAACACTTGCCAACCCGCGATCATTTCTTGATGTTTATTAATTCCTATGTAGAATGTCCCTTCTCCGTCCACAAAACCTGACAACCAATAAGGATTAATTTTACTTTTTGAATCCATAAATCAATTGTTAATTGGATACCCAGCGTATAGTCTCTGAGGATCCCATGCACCGCACGGTGCATGGTTTCCTGCGGATTGTCCAATCTTCCCGGATTTTTACTGTATTTTTTAATACAGTACCAAGAAGCTCTAAGGAGTTTCCCGCATACAGCCGGGTTACACTTCAACATTACTGCTGAAGGAGGCATGCGTTTTTAACGTTCTTACCTTAGAACGATTATAGTTATCGCTGGCGTTCATCCGCGCTTGGGTTCGAAGCTTCTCCGTGCCTCGCTACCGCTCGCCACTGTCGTGGCGAACGTTAGTGAGACACGAATAACCTCTCCCCTTAACGTTCGGACACTGGCCAGGCGTCACCCCCTATACATCCTCTTTGAGAGTTAGCAGGGAGCTGTGTTTTTGCTAAACAGTCCCTCGGGCTCTTTAGCTGCGGCCCAGTCGGCTATCAGTTGTCAGTTGTCGGTTTTCGGTTGCTCTTAAAACCTTTTTTAGTTAATAAAAGAAACCTGTCACTGAATACTGAAAACTGAAAGCCGACCGGGCAGGCCTTATCTCGAAATTACGGCCGCTATTTTGCCGAGTTCCTTAACGAAGGTTCTCTCGTCCACCTGAGGCTCCTCGCCTCGCCTACCTGTGTCGGTTTGCGGTACGGTTACTACAGTCTTAGCCCTAGAAGATTTTCTAGGCAATTCCTCCACCTGAATTGACTCGACCTTGCGATCTCGTCTTTTGACAACCTCTTGAGAGTAGTGATCCGGATTTACCTGGATCTTCTCTTGAGGCAATCAACGCGCATACCATAAACACGCTCAAACTTTGAAACTGCGTCCCTCCGTTGGAAAACTGCAGTAGTGCTGGAATATTAACCAGCTGTCCATCGGCTGCCCTTGCACTACACAAGGATCACCTTAGGACCGACTAACCCTGGGACGATTTACGTTGCCCAGGAAACCTTAGGCTTTCGGTGGGCAGGGTTTTCACCTGCCGTTTTGCTACTCATGCCAACATTCTCACTTCCGCTTACTCCACCAAACCTCACGATTTGGCTTCAACGCCAAGCGGAACGCTCCCCTACCCCTCCGTGTCTCGCTATCGCTCGCCACTGTCGTGTCGAACGCTAGTGAGACACGAAAGCCGCATCTTCGGTAGTATGCTTAGCCCCGTTAAATTTTCGGCGCAACGCAACTTGACTAGTGAGCTGTTACGCGTTCTTTAAAGGATGGCTGCTTCTAAGCCAACCTCCTAGTTGTCGCAGTCGTACCACCACCTTTCACACTTAGCATACATTTAGGGACCTTAGATTGCGGTCCGGGCTGTTTCCCTTTCGACCGATGGAGCTTAGCCCCCATGGTCTAACTCCCGGATTATAAATTATGGGTATTCGGAGTTTGGTTGAAGACGGTACCTCGAAAGGCCCGCCCTCAGTCAGTGCTCTACCCCCCATAACAAACATCCGAGGCTAGCCCTAAAGCTATTTCGGGGAGAACCAGCTATTGCCGAGTTCGATTGGAATTTCTCCGCTAACCACAGCTCATCCCCTAGCTTTGAACGGCTAGTGGGTGCGGTCCTCTCTCCGTCTTTCGACGAAGTTCAACCTGGCCATGGTTAGATCACTCGGTTTCGGGTCTTGCGCAAGCGACACGCCCCGTACCTTCCATTAACCTTTTATTTTTTATCTAAAATTTAGAGGCGAGAGCCGCTCTCGCATCCAAACGTTAACATATTTTCAAAAAGGTTCGCAGAAGGTACGGGGCAAGGGCAGTTAACCCTCGCTTTCACTGGGCCTAGTCTCCGCGACGGAGCTTAGGCAAGCCACTTACGCAAACTCGTTGGCTCATACTTCAATAGGCACGCCGTCACTCCATACCTCGCTCTCACTCGCTATGGCGCTGACTATCGCTGAACATACGCTGAATGACGCAGAATTAATTAATATCTTCCGCGTAAGTCCGCGTGTTGTCCGCGTGAATCTGCGTCATATCGAACAAAAGTGAGATATGAAGCTCCGACTCTTTGTAGGTGTATGGTTTCAGGTACTATTTCACCTCCCTCACCGGGATGCTTTTCACCTTTCCCTCACGGTACTGGTTCACTATCGATCATAAGAAGTATTTAGCCTTGGATCATAGTCGACCCAGATTCCTACGGGGTTTCACGTGCCCCGCAGTACTTAAGAATTATTGTGACGGAGAGATATCTTTTTTCACTTACAGGACTATCACCTTCTTTGGTTAAGCTTTCCAGCTTATTCAGTTAAAAAATATCTTTTTTGACTCCGCTCCACTCTGTTCAGGTAGTAGAAACAATAATCTTACAACCCCTTAAAAACATATGGCCCTGACGCCTTCAGCCTCAATTTCACCGAAGTGAAATCAAGACGCGGTTTATAAGGTTTAGGCTGTTCTCCTTTCGCTCGCCACTACTCGGAGAATTATAGCTCATAGCTTCCAGTTGTTAGCTAATAGTAAAAACTAAAAGCTCTCAAACTAGAAGCTAAAAGCTAAGGTTGTTTTCTTTTCCTCCGGTTACTAAGATGTTTCAATTCACCGGGTGCCCTTCCTCTTTATTTAAAACAAAAAGGAAATCTCGACTTCCTCGAGATAGGTTTCCCCATTCGGAAATCCCCGGGTCAAAGGTTGCTTGCCACCTCACCGAGGCTTATCGCAGGCTGCTACGTCCTTCATCGGCTTCTTATGTCAAGGCATTCACCATACACCCTTGACGTGATTTTCCCACACTTTTAAATCTTAAAAGCGTGGAATGCAAAATTGACGAAAAAATTATCTTAAATTGTCAAAGTTCTCTTTCAAACATCAAAGCTTTAATTAACTTAAAGCCCTGGTGTTTGAAAAAATAAAAAAACCAAACTGATTTGATTTTTTAGCAATAAAAAATATTTGCCTTAATCTATCTGACTTTTAATTGACTAAGCGTAATATTACACTTCTGGAAAAATAATGTCAAGAGCCCGGGGGCTTGTCTAAAAATTTTATTTTTTAGTTAAATATTCCGGGTTCTCCATGTGAACTTGGGCATCCTCTTTGGTGATAACTCCGTCCTTATATAATCTTTTTAGTTCACTATCCATGGTCACCATACCGTCATCTTTGCTGGTTTCAATTACACTTCTAATTTGCGCTATTTTATTTTCCCTGATTAGATTAGCTATTGCCGCATTTCTAATCATTATCTCCCGAGCGGCGATCCTTCCTCCTTCAATGACCGGAACCAATCTCTGAGAAAACACCGCTTTTAAAGTGTTGGCTACCTGAGAACGAATTTGATTCTGCTGATGGGAAGGGAAAATATCAATAATTCTGTCTACGGTTTGAGCGGCATTATAAGTATGTAGAGTAGCCAAAACCAAATGGCCGGTTTCCGCTAAAGTGATTGTAGTGGCTATGGTTTCCAAGTCCCTCATTTCTCCAACCATTACCACGTCCGGATCTTGCCTTAAGACATGCTTTAAGCCGCTGGCAAAAGAAGTCATGTCTGTCCCTAGTTGCCTTTGAGTAATCACGCTTTGCTTTGGCTCAAAAACAAATTCGATCGGATCTTCCAGGGTAATAATATTCTTCTTCCGATTTTTATTAATATAATTAATCATGGCGGCCAAGGTTGTAGACTTGCCACACCCAGTCGGTCCGGTCACAAGTATTAAGCCCTTGTCCGAATTTAATAAATCAGGAGTAAACTCCGGCATATTAATCTCTTCCAAGCTGGGCCTGCTTTCGGGAATAACCCGGGCGGCAAAACAATAATTACCCTTCTCTTTGTAAATATTTATCCTAAAACGAGAAGTTCCCAATGAATAACTGAAATCCAGGTCGCTTTCTGACTCAAATCTTTTTTTCTGCTCCTCGTTAACAATAGAGTTAATCGCTTTTTCCAAACTTTCTTGTTTAACTACTCCCAAATCATTTAAATAAAAAAGTTCTCCGTTTTTTCTAAGAACCGGCACCGAATCGACAATTAAGTGTACGTCTGAAGCTTTGTCCTCTACGGCTTTTTTTAAAAGTTTTTTTATGTCCATATAAATTTTATATTAAAAATAATTACCACTCTTTATTTTTAATTCCTTTTTGAGCCGCCTCTACTTGAGCCTCCTGCTTAGAGGACCCCTCTCCGGTGGAAATCAACTCTTCTCCCAAATAAAGTCCTACTTGAAAAATCTTATCATGATCCGGTCCGCTTTCTTTAATTACCTTATAATGAGGTGTTACCCCTTCCAATTCCTGGGCTTTTTCTTGAAACCTTGATTTGGGGTCGAGATAAAGCTCGTTTTTTAAAATGTGATCAAATTTATCCAAAATCTTGACCTCTATAAACTTCTTGGCCTCCTCTTTCCCTTTGTCTAGATATATCGAACCCACAATCGCCTCCACGGCATTGGCCAAGATAGATTTTCGGGCCTTGGCATTGCTATCCTGAGACTCTCCTTTAGATAAATATAAAAAATTTTCCAACTCCAGTTCTTCGGCTACAGAGGCAAGCATCTTGGTGTTTACTAAACTGGCCCGATAATTAGTTAATTCTCCTTCTTTTTTCTCAAGAAAATTAAAAAAAAGATGTTCGGTTACAATAATCTCCAAAACCGCATCTCCCAAAAATTCCAATCTTTCATTATTATCCAAACGGAATCGAGGATGTTCATTTAAATAAGAACGATGCACTAAAGCTTG
Source organism: uncultured Gammaproteobacteria bacterium (assembly GCA_964424365.1). Taxonomy (GTDB): domain Bacteria; phylum Patescibacteriota; class Patescibacteriia; order Patescibacteriales; family JAGXOH01; genus JAIOTG01. The sequence goes on from CAYRJF010000041.1 coordinate 6,081, forward strand.
CCGAAGCAAATCTTGGTTTTTAAAATCTACTCCGATTTTTTTCTCTAAATTTTTAATGTCTGCCATTTTCGTGTCTCTGTGTTATTGTATGTCTGTATTAAATTTAATCCAGACATAAAACAAAACAGTAAATTATTTTTAATATTTTTATTCAGACCCGGTATCCAAGGATTGTTTCGGTTTTTCCTCTTCCGGTAAATCCCTATAAATCGCCCCCAAAACTCCATTAACAAATTTACCCGAGGATTCACCGCCAAAACTTTTGGCAACCTCGATTGCTTCGTCTATAGCCACTTTAGGGGGTATCTCCTTGTTAAACACTAACTCATATACTCCTATCCGAAGAACATTTCTATCTACAATCGTAATCTGCTCCAAGGGCCATTCAGTGGCGTATTTGATTATATATTTATCAATTTGGGACAAATTATCTTTCACGCCTTTAACTAATGCCGAAACAAAACCCTGGTCGTTGAAATTGGGGGCAAAATTAGAAAAATTACTTTTAATCAAGCCTTCAAAATCAGAATCGGGCTTTCCCATGAAATCCCAGTTAAATAAGGTTTGCATGGCTATAGTGCGAGCAAGATGACGATTAGACATAGAATTTATTTAAATTCTAAACTCTAATCCGCCGGACGGCGGACTAATTTCTAAACAAAAAATAATTTTTAAAATAACAATTAACCAAATCGTTTTGTTTTTGATTATTGGTTTTTATAATTTGAAATTTGTTTAGAATTTATTATTTCAAATTTAGGATTTTTTATATAATAATTCTAAATTAAAACTAAAACCAAAATTATTTCTTTGCCGCAGACTTTTCTTTTTTTTCAACCTCGTTTTTATAGGTTCCGCAGTTGGGGCAGGCTGTGTGGGGCTTTACCGCTTTCCCGCATTTAGGGCAGGTGCTTAGTTGTATGGTTTTAAGAGAATCATGGGATCTCCTTTTTCCTCCTGATCCTTTGGTTCTTTTCTTTTTGGGTACTGACATATCAAAATTGTTTTAATAATAAAATCAGTTATTACTGATATTATCTAAATTATAGTTTATAGGTGGGTTTTAGTCAATGTGGCCCAGCTTTTAGTTATTAGCTTCTAGCTTCTAGCTTTTTTTGACCACTAGAAATAAATCTCAACACCAGAGCAGCGGGCTCTCATTACCACACAGAGTTTATAAAATATCATCAATATAAATTTTTATGACCGTAGAGCTTTGCTCGTTATAAAAATTTATATTGATACCTTAAATTTTGAAAAATATTAAAAAACTTTTTTAAAAAGTTTTTTAAAGCGGTGCCCCCGTACAAAATACCCCGAACAATCACAAACTATCCTCGTCCTAATTA
>CAYRJF010000042.1:0-5036 GCA_964424365.1 uncultured Gammaproteobacteria bacterium
TAGCTTTTAGCTTCCTAGACTCTGATTTCATAGCCCGGAGGGATTTCTTTTTCCGAGTTCACAATCCCGGGATTGAGTTTGATTAATTCTTTTAAAGGTTTGTTTTTTTGTTGAGCTATTTTTCTTAAACTAAGGCCGGCTTTTTGTTTGGGAATCAGTATTTTGTCTCCCACATCTAAACTATGCGGATCCAATTTTGGGTTAGCTGCTAAGATGTCATTCATACTCACTCCCTTAAATTTTAAAGAAATTTTGTATATATTCTCATCACCTTCTTGGAAATAGTAGATTTGATCTATTTCTATTTCCGGAACCTTATAAGTTTCATATTGGATTCCCGGGGTATTTTGAGAATATTTTTTTTCTTCAATTAATTCATATACCGCATTGAATTTAGGAGGATAATTTAAGTTTTCAGAAAAGCCGTTAATTTCTTCCCAGAACTCATCTTCTATTTTCTTTCTTTTTTGTTCTTTTTGCAGGGCCAAAGCTTTTTCTTTGTCTCCTTTGAAAGGGATTTTTAATTTTTGACCTTGATAGATTTTATTCCTGTTCTTTATTTGGTTTAATCTTTCCAGCTCTTCTATGTTTATTCGGTATTTAATAGCGATTTTTCTCAAATTGTCTCCTTTTCTAACTACATGAGTAATGGTCCCATCAAATTCCTGTTCTGTTTCTTTTTCTGCAAGTTTCATTTTTTCCATCTTTTCGTTTCGGATTTGATTTATGACTTCTTCTAGTAGTTTTAGAAAATCTTCATAATTAGGTTCTTTGTTTTTTTCAATTCCTATATTTTTTAATTTGGTTTCTATTTTTTCTTGCTCTTCCGGATTTATTTCTTTGTATTCATAATCACCCGCACCGAGTTTTTGGTATAAATATTTTATTTCACTTCTTTTCCCTTGTTTAATTTTTTCTATGAGATTGTCTATAAAATCACTGTATTCTTGGTAGCCAACCTTTTTTTCTTCTAATAATTCATATCCTCTGTTTTGTAATTTAACATAATCCCAATAAAAACCTCCGTTATAACCGGATAAAGCCAGATCCCAATCTTCCCCACCCTTTCCATGTAAAACTTTTAAATATTCTGCGCAGGCTCGAGCGCTTTTAATCGGATCTTGCCTTTCTTCAATATTGGGATGGCAGTCTTTATAATATCTTGTAGCTAAGCCATAGCTTATTCCGGTTCTGGGTGTAAATTGATAAGGGCCGACTGCTCCTACGCTTGATTTTGCTTCCCATTTGCCGTGGGATTCGGGGATTAAAAGATAGCGAAAATTTTCCGGTACCCCGGCCTGTTCAAATTCATTTTCTAAATAACCGTCCCAGGGAGCCATTTTTTCTAAAGCTATTTCAAGACTGGGCTTTAAATCAGATGGATTGTCATATCTTTCTTTCCAGTGGTTTTTTAAAGCCTCGGCTGTTTCCAAGTTAAATTCAATCCGCCCTTCTTTATTAAAATCAATTATTTCTCGGATGGATTTTTTATCTTCTTCTTCAATTTTTTCTTGTTCCGGTGTGGGATCAGGGGGCTCTATGTCCCGAACTTCTTCCATAAAATAACCGGCCACTTTTTTTAAAGCCGGAGAAGCAAGAGTTGAAACAGCAGCGCCTCCTCCCACAATAGCGGAATATTTTAGAAAACGTCGTCTGGATTCGTCAAAAGAGGGTCTTTCCTTTTTTTTATTTTTTTGATTCGGCTTGAGGTTATCCTCTAGCCCTAAGTTAAATTTTTCGTAGTTAGGCATATTATTTTAAATTTTTTCTTTTTAATTGCCTATGATAATTAATGGCGAAACGGTGGGCCTCGTCCCGGACTCGTTTAATAATATGCAGAGCCGGAGAGGCCAGGGGAAGTTCCAGGGGCTCTCTTTGGCCGGGAAAAAATATTTTATCCGGCGCCCGGGAAGAACGCAATTGGTTTCCTTTAGAGATTGAAATTATAGGTATATCCAAATTATTTTCCTCTAACACCCTTAGGCCGGTATTAAGTTGAGCCTTGCCCCCGTCCAGGATAATTAAATTAGGGAGGCGCCATTTGGGCTTTTCTTCTTTACTTGAGTTGCGAAACCTTCTTTCCAAAATTTTCCGAAGCATACCCACATCTCCTTTTTCCTCCTCAGTTTTAATTTTAAATTTGCGGTATTCGCCTTTGTTTGGTTCGCCTTCCTCAAAAACCACCATAGATCCCACTGCCAGTTTAGCAAAAATACTGGAAATATCATAACCTTCAATCCTCTCCGGGATTTGGGAAAGACCCAGAACCTTGGCCAGTTCCACCACGTCACCGGCGTATTTGTCTTTTAAGCTCAAGATATTAGTGTGTTCCAGGACTTTTTGCAGATTAATGAGCTGGTAATTTAGGCGGGAGATTTGGTTTTCTATTTCAAACTGTCTTTGTTCGCTTGGGACCCTAGAAGCTTCTTTTTCCAATTTCCGAATTTCTTTTTTAATTTCTTCTTCCACCTTTTTTCTTTTTCCTTCTAAAAACAGAGTAATTTGCCGGATAATTTTTTTATATTCTTTTTCCTCTATTTTTCCTTCGCAAGGACCGGGGCATTTGCCTATTTTATAATAAAGACAAGCTCGCTTAGGCATAGTCCGGCAAGAGCGATAAGGCCAGATTTGCCTAATAGTTTTTAAAGTTTGTTTAACCGCCTCTACGCTTGTAAAGGGGCCAAAGTAACGACCGCTTTGCTCCAGGGCGCGGGTTAAAAAAATTCTCGGGAATTGTTCCTCTGTAGAGATTTTTATGTAGGCAAAACGTTTGTCATCCCGCATAACCACATTATATTGGGGCTGGTGTTTTTTAATTAAATTGGATTCCAGGAGCAGGGCTTCAATTTCCGAATCGGTTTCTGTCCAGTCAATTTGGTCTACTTTTTTGAGCATGGAGTATTTGGCCGGGGTGTGATTAGTGCTTTTCTGCCAGTAGGAAAGAATCCGGCTTTTTAGATTGGCCGCTTTGCCGATATAGATTATTTTCCCTTCCCGGTTCAGAAAAAAATAACAGCCGGGTCTCGTGGGAATTTTTAGTTTTTTTACTTCTTCTAAGGTCATATTACAAATGTTTGAGAATTTGCTTTTTTAGTTTAGACATCCCGGAGTCATTAAGTCCAAGCTCCTCAACTTTTTGTGTATTTTCGAGAATTGATTTTAACACAGGGGATAATTTTTTATTATAGTTTTCCGAAATTTTTTTGAACTTACCCCAGTTAATCTCCACCGAGTCCAAAAGTCCGATAATATCGATTTTATCTTTTTCTCCTTTTAGAGAATTTTGTCTCTCTGAATAAGCGTATAATTTTAAAAATAATAGAATTTCAATTTGCGGAACTTTAAATCCTTCAATATTTTGGGTGTAGTCAGGCAGTTTCTCCAAAGGAAAGCCGATTCGGGAAAAGTGGGGTAGATAAATATCGATATCAAACTCCCTTAGTTTAACTTCATATTTATGGAGACGAGTGTTTTTCTCCAAAGGATATTTTTCCCGGAATTTTCCCAGCTCCGAGTAGTCAAGCACAATATCTATATCCTTGGATTTCATTTTTCGGCTCCAAAAGTATATCGCCCAGCCCCCGATAAGAATAAAATCAAATTTATTTTTCAACTCCTTTAAAGCAACAAAACTTTTTTCCGTTATATTATCATGCCAAAATTGTTTCATAAGTTCATTTTTAATTTTAATTTTTCCAGAAATTCATTTCCGTACCAGTCATCAGTATTCCAGATATCCACAAAAATTTGAGCCAGGGTTGTAGTGTCTCCGTATTTTTTTAAAAATTCATCCGTTTTTAAAACAAAAAAATTTTTTGGGCCCTTCCTAGGGGGGAATCTTTTTTTAATTTCCGGTAATTCCGTTTCCGGAGCGTAGATAAAGACCCGGCTATAGTCGGAGGGGGACTCTTGAAATCTGTATTGATAGGCGCTATAAAAACCCCAGACAGATTGGCTGGGCATTTTGCGTTCAATTTGAGCCGGGTTCTCCGGGATAAAGGTGGAATAAATTATGTCTTTTCCCGGTTTTCTTTGCGTAGCCCAAAGGTAAAGGAGTTTGTCCTCGGCAATAAGCCGGAATCCACGCCCCCATTTTTTAATCGCTTTTATCTCTTCCGGGGTTTTCAGGGCATTAAAAACCGTGCTCAAGGAAAAACCGAACTCCTCTGCCAATTTCTTTTGTTCAAATTTGTATTTTCCCTTTTCCAGGGCCTGGTAGAGTATTTCTCTCCAGATAATTTCTTTTTTAAACATACTCATTTCGAAAATATATATTAATTTAATCCTTTATTTCTATTATATTCGAAATGAAACTATTTGTCAAGAGTTGAATCGACGGTATTTTAAAAAATAAAATTAAGCTATAATTTAAATATGCGAGAAAAAGATAACAATAGAATTGAGGTGCCTACCGAAGGGTGGGATGAGGATATCAAGGAGGATTACAAGTCTCCGAAATATTATCTTTGGGGATTTGTTAGGACCGTAGTGGTTTTACTGGTTTTGGCCGGTTTGCTTTATTTATCCGGGATTTACCAAAGCACTTTTTTTAGCCGGACTTCTCCCAAGATAGAGCCGCAAGAGTTGCCGGTTTTGGTGGAGGGTGAGGAAAAGATCTTGCCTTTGACAGTGGTGAATTTGGTGGAAAAAGATAGGAAAGATATTCAGAGCCGGGAAGAGATTGCAGGGATGGTGGAGAAGGCCTCGCGGATTTGGGATCAGGCCCGGATTGATTTGGAGCTTAACGGCTACTCTACAATTTATTTGGAAAACCGGGAGTTATTAGAATTTATCCAAAATCCTTATAACTTGGCAAGAAGATTGTCTCCTCAAGACAAGGAAGGAGTGGTGGTTTTTTTAGTTCATTCCCTGGGAGGAATAAACGGCGTGGCTTTTGTAGGCGGAGACACTATTGCCTTGGCCGAATACACCTCAGTCTATAATTTCCGGGTCCTCGCTCACGAAGTTGGTCATATCCTAGGGCTTCCCCATGTAAAGGGATCCGGCCGGCTTATGTCCCGCGAGGCCGGCGGCTC
>CAYRJF010000042.1:5136-7273 GCA_964424365.1 uncultured Gammaproteobacteria bacterium
CTTGACATTTGTTTAGGATTTGGTATAATAATTATATTAATTCCTAAACATTATGAATTTTCAAGAATTTAGAGAAAAAACCAAAAATCTTCTAATCTTGAATAAACAAACCTTGAGAAATCTGGAAAAGGATGAGAATTCCCTTAACCTTAACCTTAAATATTGGATAAAAACGGGAAAACTTCTCAGGCTCAAGAAGGGCGTTTATATTACCGCCGAGAAATGGCAAAAGGAAGAGAATAAGGACGATTATTTGGAATATCTGGCCAACCGGTTACTTTCGCCTTCTTATGTTTCTTTGGAATATGTTTTATCCCGATATCAGTTGCTGACCGAGGCGACCGTCAACTTAACTTCGGTTTCCACCAAAATCGGCAGAGTTTTTTCCAGTGACTTGGCCGGATTTAAGTATTATTCCATTTCCGAAAAATTATTTACCGGCTATGAATTGAAAAAATTTAAAAACGCCGATATATTTATAGCCGGAAAAGAAAAGGCCTTATTTGATTTTCTTTATTTTCGGTTTCGGCGGAAAAGAGCGGATCTTGATAGTATTGAAAACTTAAGGATAAATTGGGAGAACATTTCCCCAAAGGAGCTTGAGCGAGCCCAAAAATTTTGTTCTCTTACAAACAATAAAAACATAAAAGAGGTGTTTGAGATAATAAAAAATAAAATAATAAATCAATATGCTTGAAGAGTCTTTGCAAAATTTGGTTAAACAAAAAAGAGAGGAAAATGTTCCGGATTTTTTGATTCTGGTTTTTTTGAAAGAGTATTTACAGTTTCCGGTATTGGATTTTTTATACAAAAACGATGATTACCGAGAGTTTATTTTTACGGGCGGATCTTGCCTGAGGATTTGCCACGGGCTTCCTCGCTTGTCCGAGGATTTGGATTTTGATTTGCCGGAAAAAGATTACCGGAAATTGGATTGGGAGAAAATGGAGAAAGACTTAAAAGAACATTTTGAAGCCGAATATTCTCAAAAAATCGAGACCAAAGTCCAAACCGGCAAAAGAATTTATTTGAAATTTCCTATATTAAAAAAACTGGATCTCTTCCACGGGGGCGGCAGTGATTTTCTGTATGTTAAACTGGAGCCGAGCAAGCGGCAATTCAAAAGCGGTGAAACGGAGATAATGGGGATCTCTGATTTCGGGTTTAATTTTTTAGTCAAAAAATACAGCCTCAAGCATCTGATGACCGGCAAAATAATAGCTATTCTTACCCGGGAATGGTTTCAGGGACGTGAGAATGAAATCGATATAAAGGGACGGGATTTTTATGATCTTTTCTGGTATTTTCAAAATAATGTCGAGCCGGATTATAAAATTTTGAGTAAAGAGCTGGGTATAAAAACTTTCGAGGAGCTGAAAGTGAAGCTTGGAGAAAGGATTGAAAAAGATGTAACTCCGCAAAAATTAAGACACGATATATTAAGATTTTTCCCTGACCAAAAATTCGCCGAGGATTTATGCCGAAATTATAAAGTTATAATGAATAAATATTTATAATTAAGAATTAAGGTTTTTGTTTGGTAATGGTTTAGTAGCTAAGTTAATCAGCAGTCCCTGGGGAGGAGATTGTTGATAGGCCGATGTTCATTTTTTTGCCCTAATTATTCGTGCTATACTGAAAATAGAATAATTATTAAAAAATTTACATGAAAAAATTTTTAATCTTTTTGTTTTTTGTGGCTGTATCCGAGGGCGTGGGAATTGCCGGGTCCTTTTTTACAGCTCAAGGGGTATCCACTTGGTACCCCACTTTAGCTAAGCCCTTTTTTAATCCTCCCGGCTGGGTTTTCGGCCCGGTTTGGACACTGCTTTACTTTTTAATGGGCTGGGCCGCTTATTTGGTTTGGACTAAAAGAAGGCAAAACGCCCTGGTGCGGGCCGGCTTAATTCTCTTTTTTGTTCATCTGGTTTTTAATTTCCTTTGGTCTGTAATATTTTTCACTTGGCAACAAATCGGCTGGGCTTTAGCGGAAATTATTGTCTTGGACATTTTAATCATCTCTTTGCTGGTTATTTTTTCTAAAATTGATAAAAGAGCGGCTTATTTACTTCTCCCTTATTTGGCCTGGGTCCTCTTTGCAACCGGACTTAACTTAGCTTTGTTTGTTTTGAATTAG
>CAYRJF010000043.1:0-2399 GCA_964424365.1 uncultured Gammaproteobacteria bacterium
TAGATTTATAGAAGAATTAGAGGATTGCGAGGACGTCTCGGATTATTATACTAATTTAACTTTTTAAGGATGATTCCAAATAAATTTAGAAACACATTTTTAAAATAAAAATCTTAAATGCAAAGATCAAAAATCAAATCTCAAAATTACAAATCAAAATGTAAAATATTTTTGAATTTTACTCTGTAATTTTGCATTTTGCATTTTGATTTTTGAGTTAATTATATTTATCATTTAAGGTTACGTGTTACTTGAAAAATGTTATGAGTGAAATAATTATTGGCATCGACCCCGGGATAGCAGACACCGGTTTTGGTGTGATTAAAAAGGACGAAAAGGGCAATTTAAGTTGCCTGGATTATGGTAGTATTAAAACCGAGGCAAAAACAGATATGCCTGATCGCCTGGATATTTTAAGCGGGGAATTAACAGAGAAAATTAAAAAGTATAAGCCTGATTTAATTTCTGTGGAACAGTTGTTTTTTTGTAAAAACGTTAAAACCGCTTTGGTGGTCGGCCAGGCCCGGGGAGTGGTTCTTTTAACCGCCAGGCAAAACAAAGTAGCCGTTAATGAATTTACCCCGCTCCAGATAAAACAAGCAGTTTCTTCTTATGGACAGGCTTCCAAAGGTCAGGTGCAAAAAATGGTTAAGTTGCTTCTAAATTTAAAGGAGATACCGAAACCTGACGACGCCGCGGACGCTTTGGCAGTGGCGATATGTGCCGCCAACTTCACATAACACATGCTTAAAGACAAGTCAAACTATCAATTTTTAATTTCCAATTTTTAATTTTTAAATAATAACTAAGCATAAATTTTTAAAATTTAGATATTGAAGATTTATTTAAAAATTATAAAATTAAAAATTCAAAAATTACTATTAAGTAAATCCTTAAACGATAGCCACCCTCCTTAAATTAACTAAAACTATGTCCAAAAAATTAAAAGTGGTCTCAATTTCCTCGGAATTATCTCCCTTTTCCAAAAGCGGAGGGCTTGGTGATGTGGCCCGGAGTCTTCCCAAGGCCTTAAAAAGATTAGACAATCAGGTTATTTGTATCACCCCATTATACGGCAAAGTAATTGAGAAAGAAAAATATAATTTAAAATTAATATATGAGGATGTGGAATTAAGATTGAATTCCCGAGACAGAGTGAGGGTTAATTACTGGAAGGGTTATTTAATGGAGGATTTGCCGGTTTATTTTGTAGAGAATAAAAAATATTTTTCCCAGAGAAAAGCGCTCTATGGATCTAAACACGAAAATGCGCGTTTTTTAATTTTTGATGTTGCGGCTTTAAAATTGATTTCTCTTTTAAAATTTGAGGCCAACATTATTCATTGCCATGATTGGCAGACCGGTTTGATACCTTTTTATTTAAAAACCGGCTTTAGCTATTCCCGGACTTTAAAAAAAGCCAAGACCATTTTTACTATACATAATTTAATTTTTCAGCTCGGAACAAATTGGTGGGAGATTCCTCCGGAAAAGAAGGATTATGGGCGAAAAAGAATTCCCCGCCTGGATAATCCCGATATTGAGTATATTAATTTCGCCAAACGAGCGATTTTATCCGCCGATGTTATCAACACAGTTAGCGAGCAATACCGAGAAGAAGTTATGACTCGGAAGTTTGGTCAAGATTTGGACAGAGTTTTAAAGAATCGAGAGGATCGTCTTTTCGGAATTGTTAACGGAATTGATTATAAGGCCTATAACCCGGTCAATGATCAAGGCCTGTTTAAAAATTTTGATTCTTATTCTATCGAGGCCAAAAAAGAAAATAAAAAATTTCTGCAAGAAAAATTTGGCTTGCCGGTTAATGAGAATATTCCCGTAATCTGTGCCACTTCCCGGGTGACTTTTCAAAAAGGTTTTGAAATTATTTTAAAAATGTTAGAGCCCTTGGTTCGCCTGGATTTACAATTTATAATCCTGGGGACCGGGGAGAAAAAATATATTAAAGAGATTAAAAAGATTTCCCGCAAGTATCCCAAAAAATTGGTTGTAATCCCTTCCCATGAAAAAAATCAGAAGTACGAAACCTTGACTTATGCCGGCTCGGATTTTTTTCTACTCCCGTCGCACTATGAGCCCTGTGGAATCAACCAGCTAATAGCAATGCGTTACGGCTGTATTCCGATTGTCCGTAAAGTCGGGGGTTTGCATGATACCGTGCAGAATTATAACCCAACCAATAACTCCGGAACCGGCTTTACTTTTTCCCGTTTTAATGAATTTAGTTTATTCGGGGCTATAGTCAGAGCTTTAGAAGATTATCTGCATCAGGAAAAATTTTCAAAAGTTGTTAAAAGAGTGATGCGACAATCCAATAGCTGGGAGATTCCCGCTAAAAAATATATGAAATTATATAGGATTGCCATGAAGATGAACGG
>CAYRJF010000043.1:2499-5657 GCA_964424365.1 uncultured Gammaproteobacteria bacterium
CTACATTTATATCAACCGGCTAACTCTGAAGAACATATAATTGAAGAAGCTACCCAGAAAAGTTATCTGAGAATATTGAGGAGTCTGGAAGAGAATCCCGAAATTAAATATACCCTAAATATTTCCGGGTGTCTTTTTTTGCGTTGGAAAGAAATGGGGCGCGGGGATTTAATTAAGAGAATTAAAAATTTGATTGAAAGGGGTCAGATTGATCTTACCGGAACCGCCGCTTATCACCCTTTCTTGCCCCTGATTCCCAAAGAGGAGACTAGGAGGCAAATTAAGGAAAACGAGGAGATTTTAAAAAAATATTTAGGCGAGAATTTTAAGCCCCGGGGATTTTTTATTCCGGAAATGGCCTATAGTAAGGATGTGGCAAAAATTATCAAAAAAATGGGCTATAGCTGGATTATTTTGGATGAGATTTCTTATTCCGGGAAAATCGGTAAGGCGGATACCTCAAAAGTTTATCAAGACGAGGCTAGCGGTTTAGATGTAGTTTTGAGATCACGCCGGTATTCTAACGGTTATTTTCCGGATAAAGCCGGGGAAGAAGGAGGTATTGAATTTGCTTTAACCGGGAATGACGGAGAACTTTACGGCCTTCGTCATGAGGATCCTACCGGGGAGTATGAAAAATTTTTACAAAGGAAAGATTTAAAGACCGAGACTGTTTCCGAGTTTATCTCCCGGGCGGGGAAAGACAGACTGAAATTCACGCCCTGGGATTGTAGCTGGGAATCCACGGAAAAAGATTTGAAAAAAAACAAGCCCTACATTCTTTGGTATAACCGGGATAATATTACCCAAATCAAAATTTGGGAATTAGCTAATTTAACTTACCGGATAGTTCAAAAACACCGGGAAGATCCGAATTACTATTGGGCTCGCTGGCATCTGGTTAGGGGTTTGGCCAGTTGCACTTTTTGGTGGGCCTCAGAGAAAAATTTTGAACACATTTTCGGTCCCTATGCCTGGAATCCGGATGAAATTGAGAAGCGAATCAATGAGCTGGTAAAGGCGGTTAGATCTCTGGAAGCTTCCACAAGCTTGGGGACCAAAATAAAAGTGGAAAACATGTCTTTGGAAATTAAGAAAGTGGTTTGGGAAAAGCATTGGAAAATACACGAAAAAAAGATTCGCAAAAAATAAGCTTAATTTATGAATAATCCGATATTAAAATTATTTGATGAAAATTATGTCCGGGATTTATTTAAAGAGAAAGTTTTGCCTCGCTTCCCGGAGTTTAAAGAAATAAAAAAAATAGAATTCAGAACCCCTAAAAAATTTATTTGGGAGGAAACCTATCATGTGGTCATAGAATTCCGTACAACTTTTTTGAACAGCAAAGAAGAGGAGGAGACAGTCCCGATTTATTGTTCCGCGCATAGCGACGAACCCAGAAGAAATGTCTACAAAGCCCTTAAATATCTTTGGGAACAGGAGTTTAAAGACAGCAATTTAACTATCCCCAGGCCCTTGTTTTATTCCCAGTATTTTCGAGGCACATTTTATAGGGGAGTGGAAGGCCACAACCTTTATTATTATATCCGCAACCGAGAATTGAAGGAGATTAGAAAAATTGTTCAAAAGGCGGCCGCTTGGTTTGCCAAACTTCACAGCACCCGCGCTTGCGCAAATTGCAATTTCAATCCCCTAAACAGCCGTTTGGAAACCGTAATTCCGGGGCGGGAAGAAATCCTTTATAAGGTGGGAGATTGGTATCCTGAATACGGAAAAGATTATGAAAAAATATATAATTATTTTATTAGAGAAGAGGAAAAATTTTTCCAAAAGGAAGAAAAAAGGTGGTTAATTCACGGTGACGCCCATCCGGAAAATGTAATTAAAATGAGTGATAAAAAATTGGCCGTGATTGATTTTACGGATATTTGCCTGGCTGATTATGCCCGAGACCTGGGTTGTTTTCTGCAACAAACCGATTTTATGTTTCGGCGTAAGGGAGCGGAAGAGAAATATATTCAGGAGATTAAAGATTTATTTTTAAAAGAATATTTTAAACAAAGCAAAGAAAACTTAACTTCTGAAGTTCAAAAAAGGATTGATAATTATTATTATTGGACTGCTATCCGGACCGCGACTTTCTTTTTAATTAAGGACAAGCCGGAGCCGGAAAGGGCAAGGCCATTGATTGAGGAGGTAAAAAAGAATATTTTTTAATGTTTTTCCTAAAAAAATGGTAAGAAATAATAATTTTGTAATTTTTAAATAAATTTTAATTTTTAATGTTTAAAAATTGAGTCTCAGATTTTATTTATAAAATTAAAAATTAGAAAATTAGAAAATTCATGTTAATTGATCTACAAATTCATTCCACTTATTCCGACGGCTACTTAACCCCCACCGAGGTGGCCGGTTTTTTGTCTCGCCAAGGAGTAAAAACAGCTTCTTTAACCGATCATAATACGGTTAGTGGGCAGTCTGAGTTCAGGCGAGCTTGTCAAAAGAAGGGAGTTAAGGTCATTACGGGACTAGAGCTTTATGTTAAGAAAAATAATCATACTTTTAATATTCTGTGGTACAACTTTGATGACAAAAATCCGGAGCTTCATAAGCTTTTAAGAAAAAGCCAAATGAGAAGAAGAAGAATTATGCGCCGGGTTTTTAATCGCTTGGAAGAAGAGGGTTTTAAGATTGACTATAAGATTTTGGACAGGTATAATCACTACATTCCTTCCAATCGTGTAGCCACTGATCTAGTCAAAAGCAAAAGCAATTACCGGAAAGTAAAAGAAGAGCTGGGCTTAAGAAATGTTAAAGGAAGCGACGTAGTCAAGGATTATTTTTATAAAGTCGGCTCTCGCAGACTGAAAAACAGTTATATCGGCTGGAAGCAGATTGTGGATTTAAAAGAAAAGATAGGCGGGCAATTGGTTTTGTGCCATCCGGCTAAAAGAAACATTCCCAAGGAATCGGTTTTGGAGGATTTGGTTAATACCGGGCTGGAAGGAATTGAAAAATTGTCTCCCCATCATTCCTATGGTGAGATTATGCAGATTCAGAGATTGGCGCGCAAGCATGACTTAGCTGAAACCGGAGGGTCTGATTTTCACTTAGAAGAAGGAGGGAAATATCCGGTTCAGCGGGCTTGGGATTATTTTAAAATTGATAGTGAATATTTGCGGGAGATTGATAGA
>CAYRJF010000043.1:5757-7101 GCA_964424365.1 uncultured Gammaproteobacteria bacterium
AAACTTTGGGAAGAAACCACTCCTTTGTCCCGCGGAGGTACCGGAGCTTCTATAGGAGCCCTGGTTAATGGTTTGGTTGAGAAAGGTCATAAAGTGACTTTGTTTGCTACCGGAAATTCTCAAACCCGAGCCCAAGAGCTAGTTTCGGCTAGGGAGGAGCCTTTTCGGGATGATTATTCTGAGATCCATGAATATGAAAATATAGCCGGCGCTTTCCGAAGACATAAAGATTTTGATATTATTCATTGTGCTTGTGAACATAAGAGTGTTTTATTCGGTGATTTAGTCTCTACCCCTTCACTGCACTCGATTCGTTATGGAGAATTTTTTGAACATGAGTGGAATTTGCTGAAAAAATATCAGAATTTGAATTTCATGGGGAATTCCGAGGCGATAACTCATCTTTTACCTTTTTTAAATTGGCAAGGAGTGGTTCACAACGGCGTATCCACGGATAAGTTTAGCTTTTCCCCCGAGCCGGGAGAATATTTGCTTTTTTTGTCCCGCCTCTCCGAGCAAAAAGGCGTAGATATAGCTATTCAAGTAGCGAAAAATCTGGGCAAGAAATTAATTTTAGCCGGGAAAATGGTGGATACGGATAGTCAATTCAGCCGGGAAAAAGTTTTGCCCCAAATTGATGATAAACAAATTCAATACTTGGGGGAAGTTAGGGAAGAGAAAAAAATTGAGCTTTTGAAAAACGCTTATTGTTTGATTCAGCCCAACCGGATTTTTGAGTCTTGTAGTAATTCTATCTTAGAGTCCATGGCTTGCGGAACTCCGGTGGTGGCTTTGAACCGTGGCTCCAACTCTGAATTGGTAGATTCGGGAACCACCGGTTTTGTAGTCACGCAAGAAAAAGAACTGGAAGAGGCGGTGAAAAAAGTAAAACAGATTAAAAGGGAAAAATGCCGGGAAAGAGTAGAAAATTGTTTTTCTTTGCAGAAAATGGCAGAGGGGTATGTTGAGTTATACCAAAAAATAATTAATAAAAACGACTAGAAAAGTTTTTAATAGGTTATTTTTATATTGAAGAAATTGGAAATTAGAAATTGGTTATTTTTACTTGATGTTTCAGATTTTATGTGGTATTTTGGTTTAATTGCAGTTTGCCGTCAGGCGACTACAACGGCTTGCCCAATTAGCTTTTAAAAAGTAAAAGTGTTGCCAGGCCAAAAAACGGTTTAGGAAATTTTAAATAAACAACAGTTTTTAGAGGTAAATTTTTCCTTGATCAGAATTTAAGTTTTGATATTTGAATTTTGTTTAGATTGCACCTGTAGCTCAATTGGATAGAGCGGCTGGCTTCGGACCAGCAGGTTGTGGGTTCGAGTCCTACCGGGT
>CAYRJF010000044.1:0-3652 GCA_964424365.1 uncultured Gammaproteobacteria bacterium
GAAATATTTAAGCATAGAGTCTCGGAAATATTTTTGCGCCCGGCCCCGTTTTACCTGAGAAAAACTCTTGCCTACATTATCTATGCACTCCACATTCGGAGTATAAATAATTTTCCAGCCGGCCTCGCGGACTCGCTTACAATAGTCCACCTCCTCAAACCAAAGAAAAAACCTTTCATCTAGTCCCCCGACTTTCTCAATTACTCCTCTTTTAATCAGAAAAAAAGAACCCCTGATTGAATCTACTTCTGCTTCCCGAGTGTAATTAAATCCTTTAACCAAATATTTATTCAAAACCCCCGGAAATAAATGAGGAATTTTTAAAATTATAGCCAGCTGATCCCAAAGCCCCGGAAGCTTACGTACTTGAGGAACGGTTTCCCCTTGTTTATCAACTAAATGACCGCCTAAAATTCCGGCTTCGTTATGTTTTTCCGCCTCTTTAACTAAATTATCTAGGGTGCTCGGCAAAACTTTCATATCCGGATTTAAAAGCAAAACATATTCTCCTTGGGATTTTTTTATTGCCTGATTGTTGGCCCTCGCAAACCCTAAGTTCTCCTGATTAGCGATCAAATTAACTTGAGGAAAATTTTTTCTAACCATCTCCACTGTTCCGTCCTCGGAATTATTATCCACCAAAAAAACCTCAAACTCAAATCCGGGTTTATTTTGAAAAATAGACTCTAAGTTTTCCCGGAGCAAATCTTTGACATTCCAAGAGACTATTATAATAGATAACTTCATAAACAATCTGACAACCCCTCCTTAATCCTCCCCTTTCCCGGGAGAGGAAATAGGCGGGGTTTTGATTTTTTTTCTCTCTCCTAATACTTTAAAAACTTCCTTTAAAAGATAGGATTCAAAAATTAAAGCAAAAACAATCATTTTTATCTCAAGCCAAATTATAAAAAGCTTCTCTTTCCAATTTTGCAGGGGCCAAAACTTGAAAAAAATAATCTGCTGCCCGCGCATTGACCATTTTTTAACTTGTTTGCTTTTATTTTTTCGGTTTAAGGCAACTTGATAATCACTTTGACCTCGGGAGTATACGGTGCGATCATGATAAATAATAGATTCTGGTATGCATTTTGACTCATAACCGGCTAAAAATAATCTATACCCCAAATCACAATCCTCCTTATACATAAACATCATCTCCTCAAAATATTCTTCTTCCTGCTTTACTCTTTCCAGAGCGGAAATTCTGTAAATTCCGGCCGCTCCGGACGGAGCTAAAATCCTACATTCCTTAAAACCGGAAACTTTTTCTCCCTGGCCGGCGTCTATAAACCTAAGCCCGGGCAATAATCTTATCCCGCAAGTATCAATTGTCTGGGTTTTTTTGTTTTCCTTAAAGTCCCAGCGCAGGACCAAGGGACTGGCTGAACCTAAGTTATGATCATTTTCTAAAACTTCTACTAAATTTTTTAAAGCCCCTTTTTCAAGTAGCATATCCGGATTCAGGGCACAAAAATAATCAGCTCCCAGCTCCCGGGCTCTTTTAATCATTAGGTTGTAACCCCGGGCAAAACCCAGATTCTTTCCTTGACTAACAATTTCTATTTGGGGATAATGTTTTTTTAAATAACTTAAATTCTTATTTAAAAATTCCGGGGTATTGTCCACGACTAAAACCTTAAAATCCAAATCCTCGTCAAATAGACTAGGTAAAAAATACGGCAAGTATTTAGCCGTATTTTCTCCAAAAGTAATAAAACCTATAACTAATTTCATATTAGATTACCATTTTATCTTGAAGTTTTTTCTTGGCCAAAAGCTGAGCCTCTAAATAGGTGTCAAAAGTTCCCGCGTCCAGCCATTCTCCTTCCACCATGGCCACCTCTAGTTCGTCTTTGGCTAAATAATAATTATGCAACTCGGTTATCTCGAGCTCTCCTCTTTCCGACGGCCGAGCTTTTTTGGCCGCCTCTACCACTCGGGAATCATAAATGTAAAGACCGGTAATGGCATAATCACTAATCCACTCTTTGGGCTTTTCCTCTATCTGAACCGCTTTCTGATTGTCGTCAAATTTTACCACCCCGAATCTTTGCGGATCTTCCACCTTTTTGGCAAAAACTTTCCCTCCGCCCCGGAAATTTTTAATGTCCTCGGAAAAATCATCCTCAAAAATATTATCCCCCAGAACCATTACCACATCATCCTCGTCAATAAAATTTTCGCCCACGATAAAAGCATCAGCCAATCCCTTGGGTTCATCTTGAATCTCATAAGTAAATCTCACTCCGAAGTCCTTTCCGCTTCCCAATAAATTTAAATAATGGCCGGCATACTCCGGGGCGATAATTATCAAAATGTCCTTAATTCCGGCCTTGATTAAAGTGTTTAAGGGATAATAAATCATAGGCCGATTATAGACCGGAAGTAATTGTTTGCTTGTGATTTTAGTGCAAGGCCTAAGCCGAGTGGCGCTTCCGCCTGATAGTATGATACCCTTCATTTTATACAAATCAAAATGCAAAAATCAAAAATCAAAATTACAGGTCAAAACTAAAAACTATTTGAAATAATTAGCAAATCTTAAAAATTAACTTTGAATTTTTAGTTGTAACTTTGAGTTTTGCACTTTGAGTTTTGAATTTTTAAATCTACTTATTTTACTTATTTTACTTATTTTTTGCCATAATATTCTCGCAAAGCTTCTTGCCAGCTTCGTAGGGGTTCCAGTTTAGTATTTAAGAGAACCGAGTGTTTCGGTCTGGGAGCCGGCCTATTAAAATCTTTAGAGCTTATTGGCTTTAAACGCACTCCTTCAATTTTTTTTAATTCAAATAAAAATTTGGCTCCTTGATACCAACTAGCCGGGTTACTGTTAGTAATATGATAAATTCCATGAGGTAATTTTGATTCTAAGAGATTTTTAGTCTGACTGCTTAAGTCGCGAGTATAAGTAAAACAGCTTATCTCTTCTCCCTCAACTATTTTTATTTCCTCTTTTTCTTTTCTGAGATTTAGTATTATATCAAAAAAGCTGGGCTTGGCGCTGTCTTGTTTGCCCTTGGGGCCAAATAATTTTGAGGTTCTGATTAAATAATATTTAAGGCCCTTTCCGCTTCTTTTAATTATTTCTTGTTCTCCCAGTAATTTGGTTTTACCATAATTATTAACCGGGTCGGGTGTCTCGGACTCCTCATAGCCCTCCTTCTTGTCTCCGCCAAAAACATAATCAGTAGAATAATGGACTAAAACCGAGCCGGATTCCAGAGCTGCTTCAGCTAAATAGCCAACCGCCTCCCCGTTAATTTTCTTGGCTGTTTCAAGCTCTTCCTCGTTTTTTTCACATTTATCAACCGAGTTATAGGAAGCGGTGTTGATTATGAAACTCGGTTTAATTTCTTTAATTTTATTGATTACCAAATCTTCATCCGTAATATCCAAGTCTTCTTTATCCCAGGCGATTACTTCATAATTTTTATTAAAATCCTGAACCATGACACTTCCCAAATTGCCCAGGGATCCTAATATCAAAACTTTTGACATAAAATCCAATTACAAATACACAAATTTAATCACAAATTACACAAATAAAAAATATTAATTTAAATTTGGTCGGGTACCCTTTGAGTATAAAACGATGTTTATCTGCATCTTTGCCTGTATCAATTTTATTTTTAACAAAGGGTACCCG
>CAYRJF010000044.1:3752-6673 GCA_964424365.1 uncultured Gammaproteobacteria bacterium
TCTTCAGCCAATCTTCGCTTTGTCTAACCAAAATATTTTTAGCGTTTAGGGGGTCGGCCATAATTTCCTTAACAATTTTCTCCATACGCACGCTTTGAGAGCCTTTAACTAATAATAAATCTCCTTCTTCCATTCTTTCCTGAATAAATCTACCCGCCTCCTCGGAGCTCGCAAAATTAAAAATATCTTCTTTTCGCAAGCCGGCTTCCCGGCCGGCCCGACCAATATCTCGCGCTCTCTCACCCACGGTTACAAGCTTATCAAAGTCGGTTTCAACCACCTTTTTACCTACTTGGCTGTGGCCTTCTTCAGTATAACTGCCCAGCTCCATCATGTCTCCCAAAACCGCCCATTTTCTTCCCTTTTCTCCCAAATCAATTTTACGAATAAATTCTAGGGCGGAAACAGTAGATTGAGGAGAAGCATTATAACTATCATCAATTATCAAGGTGTGCTTGATTCCTTTGATTAAATTCATTCGTCCGGCCGGCAAATAAAAATCTTTCAACGCTCGAGAGATTTCCACTAAATTCATCTCCTGAGTAATTCCGACGGCCGCTCCGGCTAAAGCGGCATAAATGGCGGAATAACCGATTACCCGAGGAAGAGAGATTGGCACAACCGAACCCTTGTAATTCAATTTAAAGCTGATTCCACTCATATCTTCAATATCCCCATCTTCCTCAAATTTAAAAATTATATTTTGCGCCCTGACATTAGACTTTTCGCTAAATCCATAGGTTAGGGTTTTACTTGTACTCTTTCCGGTAAGCTCTCGAGACTTTTGATTATCGTAATTCAAAATAGCCCAACCCCCTTTTTTTAAATTTTCTATTAATCTTCCTTTTTCTTTTTGAATCGCTGTTTTTGACTGAAAAAACTCCAAGTGATTAGCGCCGATAGCGGTAATAATTCCTATGTCGCACTTTACAATATTCATTAAATAATCCATGTCTCCGGGCCTATCAACCCCCAATTCCAAAACCAGGACTTCGGGGTAATTTTTATCTTTCCAAACTAAAAGCCAAGCCGCCTTTAAAAAGACAAAACACCAACCGGGAATAGACTTTCCCGGAGCCCCGGCCCCGATTATAGTCAAAGGCACTCCTAATTCATTATTATAATTTTTTTTGCTCCTTCTGGCCTTAAATTTAGAACGCAAAACAGTATAAACCGCTTCTTTAGTGCCGGTTTTCCCCACGCTACCGGTAATTCCCACCACTTGAGGCTTATACTTAGCCAAAATCATTTTAGCCAAAACCTTAAGTTTTAATTGAATTATTTTTTTCATAGTGATATAAAATTTGAAATTTAAAAAACACCAGAGTTTTCACCCTTGCTCTAAAACCAATGTTATAAGAAAAAGAAAAATATTACAACTAGAAATCCGGTAATTATCGATTCCTCCAATCTTTAACCTCCAGGACTCCCCTGCCCTTGTCTTTAATAGTTATTTTTTGTCCATCTCGCCAACCGTATTTATCGATATAATCTTTGGGGATAGTAAGCATATAACTATATTGATTGGTTTTTTTAAGTTTATGGATAAATTTCTTCATAATTGAACTTATTAACAATAGTGGCCATTGTAGTGGCCACTATAATGGCCACTATTCAAGTAACTCAAAATCCTCATTGGAAATCCCGAGCCCCAAGTCGCGCATCACCTGAAAAGCGTCTGCGGGGCGTCCCAAGAAGTATCTCTTGCCGTCATTTGGGTTGACATACCAGGCCTCGCCGCTTCCTTCCACCTGGAGAAAGATTTTGCCTTTTTGCTTTTCGGCAAAATTATTATCCATATTTAGTTTGGCGGAATCGCCTTGAGCCGGATCATAGCCGGCTTGAAGCTCGATTTTATCATCATAACCGTCCCCGTCAGTATCCGGATTGTTTTTGTCCGTGCCTATGGCATCCTCAAATAAATCAGTCAGGCCGTCCTCATCTGTATCAGGGCCGGTTAAGTTGGATAAAGCTACCGGAATTTTGGATAAATCCCCGGTTTCTATGCCCACTCCTTGATCCCGCATCACAGAAAAAGCGTCAGCCGGCGCTCCCAAAAAGTGAGAATATTTAGTGGTCGGGTTAATATAATAAGCCTTACCCTCGTCCTCTACCTTTAAAACTATTTTTCCTTTTAGTCTGTCTGCCAAAGCGGAGCCCCTAACTTTGTTTTGGGCTTGTCTGTAAGAATTATTTTCTTTATAGCTTTCTGTTAAAGGTTTAAGCTTGTCTAGAATTTGTTTAACTTTATTAGTGCAACCGTAAGTCAAACAACTATTAATCTTTTCTTTAATGGTTTCACCGGTAGTTCCGGCATCCCGAAAACCTAGAATATAATCTTCACCGATAAAAATTAAAGGCACTGCCTGGGAACTGACTCCGAACTCCTCTACTAATTTATTAAACAGTTCTTGATTGTCTTGATTATTATATATTTCATAAGTGTTAAAAGAAACCTCGGGATAATCCTCCCGGATACTGTTTAAAAATTCCTCTTCTTCAGCACAGTGGGGGCAGCTCTCGCCTTTAAAGAAATAGACGGAAAATTCTTTCTCCTCCTCTTGGGACTCAACAGCTTCTTGGTTCTCGCCCGGGACCAAATAAACATCCTCATTCATTTCCGACTTGGCAAAATCCCGTCTTAACTTGGTCAAAAAATATTCTTTCTCACCCACGATATTTTTTAAGCCATCTAAGTCTTGGCTATACATTTCAGCTTCCGCGGTTTCCAACTTTTCTTTAGTTATAGACTGGGCAAATTCCCGACCGAACTCCGGGGCCTTAACTTGCTCATTAGCTAGCACATATAAAAGCACTTCATTGGTTTTAGGTGACTCATCTTCGCTTGTGGGCACGCGGGTGGAGATTTGGGAAATCTTTAAGGGATAAATAATTGAAGGTGTATCAAAGGATATTTTTAT
>CAYRJF010000045.1:0-1502 GCA_964424365.1 uncultured Gammaproteobacteria bacterium
GCGGATAAAATTCTTTTGGAAAAATGCCTTAACGGCGAGGAGGCCTCTTACATCGTTATGATGGATGAAAGCTATAACATCAAGGCCTTGGCTTCTTCCCAGGATCACAAACGCGCTTGGGACGGAGACGAAGGACCGAACACCGGCGGTATGGGAGCTTATTCTCCGGCACCGGTGGTTACAAAAGAAATGGAAGAAAAAATTTGGGATCGGATTCTTCTTCCCCTGAAAGAAGCCCTGAAAAAAGAAGGGATTGTCTACAAAGGATTTTTGTATCTGGGCTTAATGATTGATAAAAACGGCGACCCCAGTGTTCTGGAAATCAATGTTCGCCTAGGCGATCCGGAGGCCCAGCCGCTTCTTATGAGACAAGAGTCTGATTTACTTGCTCATATTCAGGCCGCGATCAAAGATGAGCTCGATAAAGAGGAGATAAAATATCGCAGCGAACCGGCCACTTGTGTGATCATGGCTTCCCAAGGGTATCCCGGCTCTTATGAAAAAGGGTTTCCCATAACCGGGATAGAAAATGCGGAAAATTATAATACCAAAGTTTTTCATTCCGGAACTGCCCGCAATCAGGATGGAGAACTTGTAACAAAGGGTGGCAGGGTTTTGGGCCCTACCTCTCTGGGCGTGGATTTTTTAAACTCCCAGAGGAACGCCTATGCCGCTGTGGGTAAAACTAAGTGTGAAAACTTGGTCTGTCGGAGTGATATCGGCGACAAGGCAATTGACCCTGAGCTCCTGGCCCAGTAAAGATTAAGATAAATTAATTTATTCTCCCCGTCTAGTTAATAGGCGGGGATTTTTATTTTCACAGCACCCCCTTTTAATCTCCCCCTCGAAGAGGGGGAGAAATTTATTTAGGCCTCGTTGCGGTCTCCTTGAAAGGGACCGCAACGGTTTTGAGTGAGAGGTTTTTATTTTTATACCCCCTCTTAATTTATCCAGCCCCAGGCGTGGGGCCGGGGGAATTTATTTACAGAATATATCGGTTTGCTATATTAAAAAGCTATTTAATTTGCTAAAATATAGATATGTTTGGTTTAGGTAAAAAAAATAAGGACTCTGACGGAGACGGCTTGACAGATTGGGAGGAAAAAGAGTTGGGTACGGATCCGTATAGCCGGGATACGGATAAGGACGGGTTAAGCGATTATGAAGAGGTCTATATCTATGGAACCGACCCCAAGGACTCGGATACTGATAAAGACGGGATGAGCGATGGAGAGGAAGTAGCCCGGGGCAGAAATCCCAGGGGCCCGGGAAAGCTTAAGGATTTGTTTATTTCACACGAGGGGAATAATTATCACCCTCAGATTTTTCATCCTCGAAGATTAATTTTTTATTCCCTGTCCTCCTTAATTATTAAGACTTTTTTAGTTGGGGCAATAACTTTGCTGCCTTTAACAGCTTGGTTGACTCCGGATATTTTAAATCAGGAAAGCCAGAAAGTAATTAATTTAACCAATCAGTTTCGAAAAGAAAAGGGGGTGGCC
>CAYRJF010000045.1:1602-6493 GCA_964424365.1 uncultured Gammaproteobacteria bacterium
GAATACAGCCAAATCGGAGTGGCTTTAGCCAGCGGACAATATAACGGAAGCGATACCACTTTGGCGGCTCAGTATTTCGGAAATCCTTTGGTAAAAATCCGGGAAGAGCGGTCCGTGGAAAATGAACTTCGGAAAGAAGCTACAGGGGAGCAAAACCCTTCGGCTAATTCGACAAGCTCACAGCAGGCAAGCTCAGGGCAAGAACAAGAAGAAGAGAAAGAACTAACTTCTTCAGAAAATCAGCCGGAAAAAGAAGAGGATGTACAGGCAGAAAAACAGATCCCGATAAATACCCCTGTGGAGAAGGAGAAAGATGCTTCCACTACCACTAAAGAAAAAGAAAAGTTAGTTAAACCTAAATTAAACCTGATTTCTAAAAATTTAACCAATAGCCGGGAGGTAAAGTTAAATATCATTGCCCCGGGAGCGGAAAAAATTAATATTTATTCCGGAAACAACTTAGCTGAAACTTTAAACTTGGATTTTTTTAAAAATATTGACACCACCTTGGAGCTTTCTCCGGGCAGGCATCGTCTTTATGCGGAGAGTATTTCCGGAAGTTCGAGCACTTCCTCTAATTTTCAAATTGTAACCGTGGACACTGAGCCACCGGTAATAAATTATCAAAATACTCAACTCACCCTGGATCAGCCGGTCGGGAAAAAGGAAGTTATAATCAGGGCCCGGGCAGAGCTCAGTGAGGATACAAAAAATGCGGTGGTAAAATTGGGGGACGAAGAGATCTATTTAAAAAAGGTGAGTAATAAAATCTGGCAAGGAAGCGCCGTCTTAAGCCCGGAGAAAAAAGAAGACCTTCTTAAACCCACCGTGCCGGCCACCTTAACCGCCACGGACTATGCCGGAAGCACCATATCCGAGGGTATTGGTTGGGAAAACATCAAGCCCTTAAACACTTCCCTGGTAAAACAATATTTTTTCTTAAAAAGTAATCCTTCCGGTTATCTAAAGCCTCTTTTTGATATTACTTCGACTTATTATTTTATCCTTCTGGCCTTGGCTTGCCTGACTCTGGCAATTAATATTATTTGGGATATCCGCAGGCAGAAAGGGCATGTGATTTTATCCGCCCTGGGATTTTCCGCTTTACTAATTTTGTTAATTATGGTCTAGCATTAGAAATTAATTTGACAGTGAAGTTGAAATGATTTAAATTTAAATAATAATCATTTTAAAGGTATTTTCAGAAGGAGGGGAAAATTGCCATGAATTATCCTAACAAAAAAAATTTTGAATATTTTATTATACGACTCGCCTTGAGGGATTTTAAATTTACCCGAGGCGAGTTTTTTTATATATTTAAAATAAAAATAATTCGGGAAAGCGCATTACTGCTTCTATTCAATTTAATTGACAACAGAGAGCGGAATGTGTTTCCCCAAAAAAACTTATGAAAAAGATCTTATTAAGCTTAAGCTCCATCGCGGCTGTCGCCGCTATTGTGGCGGTGGGCAGTACCGGCGCCTGGTGGAGCGACACTGCCGAAAGCAGTGAGAACACCTTCCATTCCGGGAGCATGAATCTGAAATTGGCAAACATGCCGGGTGAACCTTATGGAGGACAATGGCATGATGAAGTAAAACAAACCTGGGACTACGAAGATATGACCCCCGGAGGAGAAACTTTTGGAGATTCTTTGCGAGTTTCTAATCAAGGCAGCACCCCGGCTGACTGGTTGAAGTTTGATACTACAGTAGAATCCAGCAACAGTGATGGTGATTTGCCTATGAGTAATGTATTGAGGATTACTGAATTCAGTTATGCCGGAGAGAGCTTATTGGAAGATGGAGCTGGTGCGAATCTAGGTGATTATGAAAGACCTAACGAAGGAGACTGTGATATAGTTGTGGACAGCAGCACCAAGCTTGGAAACCTTGATTCTAATGCTAGCGAAGGTGACCTTATTTGTGTTGACGGTGGAAATTATAACAATTCAACAATAGTTGATGTCACTACTTCAGATATTGAAATAGCCGCATTGACAATGCCTCATTGGAGTAATCCGGCAAAGGTGGCTGGGTTTAAAATAGAAGCTGATAATGTTACTGTTAGAGGCTTTAAAATTGATAACAACGATGGAGATAGAGGTGTTTGGATTAATGATGACACAGAAGGTACTGTAGTGGAAAGTAATATTTTAGAAAACTCTCTTCGAGGTGTTCAAGGAAACTGGACTTCCGGAGGTGATGATATAATCATTCGGAATAATGTTTTTGAAACTGACTATGGAGTGGCAGGGACAGAGGATATGACTAACTTGGTAATAAAAGGAAACACCTTTAATACTAGAGCGGAAGGAATCGGTGTCGGTGGCGATGCTTCTGATTTGACCATAAAAGAGAATTTGTTTGACGGATCTCATGATCCAGAGTATGGAGCGATAAAGGTTTATGATACCGGAAGCAGTGATGTTAATAATTTAGATATTCATTATAACGATTTCGAGAATTTTGAAGAATCCGCAATTATTAACGAACAAGGAATAACTGTAAACGCTCGTTACAACTGGTGGGGTCAAGCTACCGGAGCTGAAGATGAACAAATTGAAGGAGCTGTAAACACCGAAAAACATCTCGGAGGACCTCATGTTGGTTTCGTAAACGGTGAAGACCACAATGACAACGGCTTTGCTGATCTTTACGACCTTCATCAAGAAACAGTGGTAACAGAAGAACCGCAACTTGAGGAAGAAAATCATCAAGAACTTTATCTGGAAACCCAGTTGGACGGACCGACCGCAACCAATGAACATCAAGGAGAGAGCGTGGATCTGGACATGGAGATCACCATGGGCCAAGGACCAATTAATTAATAAGTTCAAGGCCTTTTCGGCCGTCCCACTTTCGGTGGGGCGGCCCTCAAAGGTTTTGAGGTAAGTGTTTTAATATGACAGAAAAGGTTAAGATCTATTGGAGCCGCATCCGGGAGTTCGCGGGAAGGGAAAGAGTAAGAAAGATCTTTTTAGGAGTTTTAACAGCGGTTTTGCTGGCGGTAGTCATTTTTGTGGTTATACCGGTATTTCCTAATGCTCCTTACGCCTTGCGGATGGTAACCTCCAATTCCATGGAGCCGAGCTTCAGCACCGGTTCTCTGGTGGTCGTGGTCCCGCAAGAGAAGTACAAGGTGGATGATATAGTTACATATCAAGCCAGTAAGGATGAGCGGGATATTGTAACCCACCGGATCATCGAGAGAACGGACGAGGGCTTCAAGACCAAGGGGGACGCCAACTCCGCGGTTGATGACAGGACGGTAACATTGGGAAGTATCCACGGTCGGGTCGTTTTCGATATTCCCTGGGCCGGTTATTTAGTGGATTTCATCCGCAAACCCTTAGGTTTTGTCCTGGTGGTGGTAATTCCGGCCTCTATAGTGGTATTGACCGAGTTGCGGAATATTTATAAAGAAATAAGATCCAAAATAAGAAAAAAATGAGGATAATTATAAATACAATTTTTGCCTTGATCATTGTTTTTATCGGGATATTCGGAGTTTTCTCCGCCCCCGAGGCCTTGGCTTGGTTTGATAACGACGCCGAGACCCGATCCAACTCTTATGGAGCGGGAAATTTGGATATGATCGCTGGAGGCAACGGGGATATATCTCTGAACATGGAAGCGGACGGCGAAGTTTTTAGAGAAGTGGAAATATCCAACCAAGACAGTATCTCTTTTGATCACTCGGTAGAAGTGAGCGACCTGGAAGGCGATTTATGCGGAGATCTGGAAGTAGTGGCCACTTATAATGGTGAGGAAAAATATGAAGGAGACCTGGGAGAGTTGTCAGCCGAATCCGGAGAATCTCTGGAGGTTTCCGAATCCGGAGATTGGGAGTTTAAATTTACTGCAAACGGAAGCTCTTCCCACGGAGAGGTTTGCGAATTCAGCTTAAGCTTCAAAAGTTGGCAGACAAATATGAAGGATTATAAAAACAGTGGTTTTACCGATCAAGAGGATATTTTAACTCGCTTAACCTTCCGGGATCCCGATTCTACCGATACCGCCTCCACCACAAGCAATATTGTTCTTAATGAATTTTTACCTAAACCTGCCGATGATCATGCGGATGGCATAGATGGAGAATGGGTGGAGCTTTATAATAACGGAGGTAACGGTAATGACATTAGTAGTTGGAAGATTCGGGATGAGGCTTCCAATGTTATAAATATTACATCTTCAAATACTTATAGCGGTTCTACAATAATAGGCGCCAAAGGATCAGGTAATGAATGGATGGTGGTGTTTATGAACGGAGCCGTTCTAAATAACAATGGCGATATCATAGAATTACTGGATGGGGGCGGCAATGTGGTGGATTCTTATGAATATGAAGGAAGCGGGGTTTCCGAAAACAAATCCTTTGCCCGGATCCCGGACGGAACCGGCGATTGGGTGGATCCGATCCCCACTCCGGGGGCGCCGAATAAATTGGATTATGATTCGGAAGACAGTTCGGTTAGCTCTACTACTCCTTCAACCACTTCCACGCAATCCACTTCTTTGACCAATTCCGTTACCACATCCACCTCTTCCTCTTCAACCGAGGTTCTTGGAAACGATGGTAGGAGCGGTGAAGATGACCTTTCGATAAACTCGGGATCAAGTTTGGAGCAGAATAAAAATGGGAATAATGAAAATGAGTCTGGTAATAAAGTTGACAATAAAAAAGATAACTCTGATGAAGATGATAATGATTCTGGTGATGAAAATGTAGATAATAATGAGGGTGATGATTCGGAAGATGAGAACGAGGACAATAATATCGGTAAAGAAAACAATAATAAGGAAAGCAAAGAAGATGACCATTCAGTAAATTCAGACCAGATTAAAGGTTCGGATGATGAGGAAGGCGATCTAGAAGAGGAGAACGAGAG
>CAYRJF010000046.1:0-6226 GCA_964424365.1 uncultured Gammaproteobacteria bacterium
CGCGGAATTTACGCGGAAGGCCGCGGAAATTTTTTAAAAATTATCTATTAAAGAATGAAAAAAGAGCAAAAGAAAAATTTGTCCGGCAAAGATCTGGAAGAGAAAATAGAAAGGGATAAAATATTTTTGCTGGGAGCGGGGGTTTGTTTTTTTATGAGTTTGATTTTTGTTTTGTGGCTGTTTAATTTTAATAGTTTTTGGGGAAATGAAGCCGCTTTACCGGAATCAAAAGAAGATAGTCAATTTTTAGAAACTTTATCCGATCTGGGAGAGTTAAAAGATCAAGTGGGCGGAGACCTGGAAGAGATTAAAGCGGAAATTAGAAAGTTGCAAGAACAGGGAGAGAAAGGCACCACTACGGAGAATAAATTAAAAGAAGAAGATATTGAAGTATTAAAGGAGAAAATAGAGAATAACCGTAAACCGTAAATCGTAAACCGACGCCCTTCGGGCGATCACCCGCAGAGTGATAAAATTTAAACAGTAAACTGTGGTTCGTGAATCAGGGAGATACCTGATGTTTGCTATTAGGAAGTAGGCTAAAAAGAATCCTAGGATAAATCCTAGGATAAATCCTAGAATTTTTAAAAATCAAATCCCGTAGAATAGGATTTTTTAGTTTTATTAATTTATATCATTCCAATTTGTGATATTTGTGATCATATTTGTGAATTTGTAATTATGCCTAAGAAAAAAGACCCAAAAAAGGGAGGTCAGAACAAGAAGAAATCAGGTAGCCAAAATCAAAAAGCTAGTTCCCAGAAAGGATCTCAGAAAAAGAATGAGGTTGCCGGAAATAAAGCCAAGAAAACTAAATCACAAAGCGCCGGCAAGAAAACTCAAGCTAATCAGAAAAAAAATAAAACCGAACCTGAAAAGAAAACCCGGGAAGAAGAGAATTTACCTCAAGAGAATTTTGAAAAAACCGAATACGGCTTAGTTGCCCCTCAACCCTTGGTAGAGGAGATGAGCAAGTCTTACCTGGATTACGCTATGAGCGTAATTGTTCAGCGCGCTTTGCCTGATGTCCGGGACGGGTTGAAGCCCGTGCACAGACGGATAATGTATGCTATGTGGGGCCTTGGGCTTAGGTCTAATTCTCGTTTTAAAAAATCCGCTTCCGTAGTTGGTGAAGTTTTGGGTAAATACCATCCGCACGGAGATGCGGCGGTTTATGATTCTATGGTCAGAATGGCCCAGGATTTTTCCATGAGATACAAGTTGGTTAACGGCCAAGGAAATTTCGGCTCCATGGACGGAGATAATCAAGCAGCTATGCGCTATACGGAAGCAAAATTAGCCAATATTGCAGAAGAATTATTATTTGATATAGATAAAGAAACAGTAGATTTTAATCCCAATTTTGACGGCTCTCAGAATGAACCCGCGGTTTTACCGGCCAAGCTTCCCAATCTGCTTTTAAACGGAACTATGGGAATTGCCGTGGGAATGGCCACTAATATTCCCCCTCACAACTTAAGAGAGCTATGTGAGGCTATTGAAAAATTAATTGAAAATCCCCAAATCAGCACCGAGGAGCTGGTCGAAATTGTTAAAGGTCCGGATTTTCCCACCGGAGGCATAATTTATAATAAAAAAGAAATAACCCAAGCTTACGCCACCGGCAAGGGCGGTATAACCATGAGAGGAAAGGCGGAAGTAGAAGAAAAAAAAGGCGGTAATCAGCAGATTATTATTTCCGAAATTCCCTATCAAGTTAATAAGGCCTCTTTAGTGGAAAAAATTGCCGATTTGGTTAGAAATAAAAAAATCCAAGGAATAAAAGAATTGCGGGACGAGTCTGACCGGGAGGGTGTTAGGATTGTGATCGGACTTAAAAAGGACGCTTATCCCAAGAAGATTTTAAACAGTCTATACAAAAAAACACCCTTACAGTCCAATTTCGGGGTTAATATGCTGGCCTTAATTGACGGAATTCAGCCCCGGGTTTTGACTTTAAAGATGATTTTGGAGGAGTATATCAAGCACCGGGAAGAAATAGTGAAAAGACGGACTCAATTTGATCTGGATAAGGCCCGTGCCAGGGCTCATATTTTGGAAGGTTTAATGAAAGCCCTGAATAATATTGATGCTGTTATTAAAACCATTAAATCCTCCCAAGACAGAAATACGGCCCGGGACAATTTAATGAAGAAATTTAAGTTAACCGAAATTCAGGCCGTGGCAATCCTTGAGATGAGGTTGCAAAATTTGGCTAACCTGGAAAAGAAAAAGATTGAAGACGAGCTTAAGGAGAAGAAAAAACTTATCAAAGAGCTGGAGGCGATTCTCAAGTCCAGAACCAAGATGCGCAATACTATTAAAAAAGAGGTTGGCGATATTTCTGAAAAATACGGAGATGAGCGTCGGACTCAAGTGGTTGCTCGAGGGGTGCAAGAATTTAGCACTGAAGATTTAGTTCCTAATGAAGAAACTATTGTGATGATGACCCGGGACGGCTATATTAAGAGAATACCGCCGGATACTTTCAAGGTTCAAGCCCGAGGAGGCAAGGGAGTGATGGGCTTAACTACTAAAGAAGAGGATATGGTAGAGTTTCTGTTTACTACTATGACCCACAGTGATGTTCTTTTCTTTACTACTCGGGGACGAGTTTTTCAGCTCAAGGCCCATGAGATACCACAGTCGGCTCGCACCGCCAAGGGAACTCCGATTATTAATTTCTTGCAGTTGGGAAGCAATGAAAAGGTTACCTCGGTTTTGCCTTTGGATAAAATTCAAAAGGCCAAATATTTATTTTTTGCCACAGAACAGGGTTTGGTTAAAAAAGTGGATTTGGAGGCTTTTGCCAATGTTCGCAGTTCCGGCTTGATCGCGATTAAGATTAAAGACGGAGACAAATTGATTTGGGCCAAGCCCACCCGGGGTAAAGATCAAATTCAATTAATTACCGCCCAGGGTCAAGCTATTCGCTTTAATGAAGAAGATGTTCGGCCCATGGGCAGGTCAGCCAGCGGTGTCCATGGCATCAAACTCAGGAAAGAGGACTATGTGGTGGGCATGGGAGTGATTAAAAGTGAAAAAGAAAAACAGAAGAAATACCAAGTTTTAACCATAATGGAAAAGGGCTTTGGTAAAAGAACCCCTCTGAAGCTTTACAAGACTCAGGGCCGGGGAGGAGCCGGGATTAAAACCGCCAAGGTGACCGCTAAAACCGGCAGGTTGGTTAATGCCTTTATTGTTAATCCGGACAATATGGCTGAGAAGGATTTAATTATGATGTCGGAGAAAGGCCAGGTTATCCGAATGCCTTTTAAATCGGTTACCCAGGCCGGCCGGGATACCCAGGGAGTAAGACTTATGAAACTGAAAGAGAAGGATGATAATGTCGCTTGTTTGACTTGGGTATAATCAAAGTTCAAAAATCAAAATGCAAAACTCAAAATTATAGTTTCGGGACTTAGATTTTTTAAATAAAAAAAGGCTAGGATTTCTCGCCCTTTTTATTTTACTAAAAAAGATTTTTCGACAAACTCTCTTCGATAGAGCTCAGAGCGGGCAGGACAGGTAAAAAGTAAAATAAGTGAATTAAGTAAAATAAAAAAATCCGTTTTTTTTAAAATTAGCGGATTTTTATAATTTTATACACAATTTTTCCACCTCCAGACCCCCGGTTTTGCACATTTTTTCCCGAGAAAACGGTGTTGACGCCTTTTTGCGGGCGTGGTAGGTTAAAGCGTTATCTAAAATAGGTGAAGTATATCCATTTAAAAAGTTTTTGGTAAAATCCGGAAAAACTATTGACAAAAATTTTTAGGCATGATAGTATATAATGTTTTCTAATAGGAAAGTAATTGGAAAGCTAAAATTGAAATTTAATAGAGGTCGGTTTAAGCGGGTTAGGCACGACAAGCATGGGGATTTTCTACTAGGTTTTAAGGGCTCTTCGCTCTCAAACACCTAGAGAAAATTTTCTTGCCTACCCGCTTAAGGTGACCTCTTTTTTTATTTAAAAATTTTCAATCGTTAAAAAATTTGCAGAAGTAAACGCGAACCCAAGCTGAAGCTCGGTGTTTATTCTTCACTACTAGTGGATTGTTCATTTTTCCTCTCTTCCTCTCCTTCCGGAGATATTTCTTCCCCCTCTTCTCCCTCAGTAGGTAATTTTTCTACGCCTTCCAGGCAAACCGCTCTCCAGGGAGAATAACTGGAGTAAAACCTCCTTTCCCGCGTCTTCCCGTCCGGGTATTCTATTAGATAATCAAAATAGGCATCCGCTCCGTTGTGGGCGCTTTCCGTGCATTTTTTCTGTCCCGGCTCTAAGTCGGTGGTTTCAATAATTTTAGTCGGACCCGGACTGGTAATGTTGTAGATAACCGGGTCTGTGGTGGTAACTTGTCTTCCGTCGTCGGTTCCCCAGAGATCAAAATATAAATCATAGCCCTCGATTCGGTGCTGGATTAATAAATTGCTATCCGTGTCGTTAGTAAATCTAAAGTCGGGCTTGGGATTATAAATTGTGGCGTCGGTTCCGGCCGGCTCATAATAGGAGACTCTGTAAGTATGACTCCGGCGTTCAGTTATTTTTAACCCGGCATTAAGGGCAGTTCTAAACATAGTGGTTCCGATTTGGCATAAGCCGCCCCCGTATTCCGGAACAGTCTTGTTGCCTTTAATAACAAGTTCTGGCTTGTATCCGGTTTCCGCGGTTATCGCTCCCAAGGCACCCACCAAGGAAAATTCTTCTCCCGGTTTAATAATAAGACCGCTAATACTGTTAGCTCCCACTGTTATGTTGTGGATTCGGTTGGCCGGTGAGCCGGCAAAATTGGAATGCCCGGTCCCCACTATTTCCTTAATGCCCAAGTTATTGGCATTGTCTATATTAATTTTACTGGAAATTTTTTTTGTACTTATCAGGGAAGTGCTTGTGGCGGTATTTTTAATTGTTTTTTTTAAATCTTGAGCGGTTTTATCTAGCTCGACTTTAATCCCGTCTTGGCTGGCTTTGAATTGAGTTACCTTGCCGTTTTCAATTTCAAAACGAGCGTCAATCGGATCCTTGTTTATTTTAGAAGCAATATTTTTTTCCAGATATTTTTTAATTTCATCCCAAGAAGGGGCTACCTCTATTTCATTTTTGTTTTTTTCCAGTTGTAGCCATTTGGCCAAAGTTTCTTTATTAATTTCCCAAGTTTCTTCCCGGTATTTTAAGTTTATCGGAGCTTGAGTTAGGAGCGCTCGGGTTTGAGATTCTACGTTTAAGCAGTCTCGTTTGTGGATTTTGGGGTATTTAATGTCATCACTTAAGTTTATGGTAGAGTTGTCCAGTTTAGATAGATTAAACTCTATTTTTTTTAAAGCGTTTTTATAGTTTATGATTTTACCCATTTTTTCCTTTTCTACAGAATAGTTTATATCCCCAGAATCAGAGGAGGTGGATATTTTTAAGGTGGCGTCTTTAGCCGGAATTTCAAATTGTTTGAAATTTTCTTGAATAATCTTTTCCACTTCCTTTTTATCTATTTCCATTTCCACAGTAACGATTTCTCCTTGGTTAAAAAGCCGGAGTTGTTTTTTTAGAGAGTTCCAAAAACCCCCTTCTCGGCCCAAGTTGAAAGCTTTACTTAAAGTAGGCTCCGGTTTAAAGTTGATGATCTCATAGCTTATATCACCGGAAAGAGAAGAAATTTTGGGAGTTAAGTTTATTTTTGCGCCTTCATACTCTAAGCTCACCCCTTCTTGGTTGATTTGAGAAAGGCGCTGATTTAGTTTCTTCCGAGATTCTTCATAGGTTAAGCCCCCTGCATCCAGGTTGCCGATTTTAACTCCGGGCATCATTTTCTTTTCGTATTGGTTTAGAAAATACCAGTAAGAACCCCCCAGGAGGGCCAAAAGAAGAAAAAAAATGACCACTAAATAAAGTAGCCATTTGAAAGTATTTGATTGTAATATATTCTTATTCATGGGGATTTAAAATTTCATTTAAAATTTCCTTGGCTGTTTTGTGTTTGTCTTGCGAAATGTCAAAATAAATTTTATCTCCCGGTTTTAAATTGTCCGGGATTTTATCTTTCGGCCAAGAAACAGTTTGACCTTTTTCGTCTTTGATAACCGCCAAATTTTTTTCTTCATCAAAACTTTGGATTTCAAATACGTATTCGGACATAGTTGCATTGTTATATTGCTAATCCCTTCTTAAAAAAATATTTAATAGTTTAAACAATTTGACAGTATAGCAATAGCACAAGGCATTTACTATTTA
>CAYRJF010000047.1:0-6158 GCA_964424365.1 uncultured Gammaproteobacteria bacterium
AATTATGTAATTAAAACTAGAAGTAAAATAAATAATTTTACTAGAATTAAAATAATGCCCACCTTCAAATCAACAAATTAAATACAAATACTACAAATTTTCTAAAAAATTATTTGTAAACTTGTGAGGGTATTTGTTGATTCGCGGGGATATTTTTTATACTTTTTATACTTATTTCTCAGCGGAGTCTTTTTTCTTTTTTTCATCTTCCTCTTTTAAAGTTTCCTCTGCCCCCTCCTTGTCCTTGGTTTCCTCCGCTTTTTCTTTGCCTTTTTCCGCCTTCTTTTTTTTCTCTTCTGTGACTAACTTTAATCCCAACCTATACTCTTCCGGAACTAAAGAAGTTATTTCAAAGTCATATTTTTCTCCCACTTGAAACTTGTCTTCCAATTTAGTGCCTTTCTCAATCCCCAGTTGGCTAACATGGGCGAGGCCGTGGATTGACTTATCCAATTTCACAAACAGACCGAAAGGATTGATCTTTAAAACTTCTCCTTTAACTACTTGACCTACTTTGTATTTCTTTCCCGCCTCTTGCCAAGGATCTTTTTGCAGTCTTTTCGCGCTTAAGAAAATTTTAGATCCTTCCACGCTAATTACTTTCGCCTTGATCGTATCTCCCACGCTGTAAAAATCGGACGGATCCTCAATCCTTTGCCAAGCCAACTCGGAAATATGAATCAATCCCTCCATTTTCTCATCAAAACTGACAAAAACTCCGAAATCTGTTACCGCGGTAACTTTCCCCTCTACTACGGTTCCCACTTCATATTTGGCAATTACATCTTTTTGTTTTTCCGCCCAGACATCCTTTTCACTGAAAATAATTTTATCTTCCTCCTCTTCCAGAGTGATTACTTTGGCCTCCATTTCAGTCCCCACAAAGCTCTTTAATTTATCTAAAATCTTGGTTTGGTCTCCTCCGCTGACCCGGGGGTAATTTTCCGGAGAAAGCTGAGAGACCGGTAAAAATCCCGGAATCTGCTTGTAGTGGGCGATTAAACCACCCTTATTAGCTTCTATAATTTTTACCTTGATATTGTCTTTATTGGCAAAAGCTTGTCTTAAAGTACTCCAAGCTTTTTCCTGACCGGCCTGCTTAAAGGAAAGCTCTAATTCTCCATTCTCGTTTTCCTCTTCCATTACTGTGGCATCGACCTGATCTCCCGGCTTTAAATTGCTGTATTCTTCAAGTTCATCATAAAGCTGAGGCCCGCGAACCACTCCCACTAAAACTCCGTTTATATCTAACTTTACTTCTGATTTGGAAGCGGAAATTACAGTACCGGTAACAATGTCTCCAACATGGGGTACTTCCATTTTATCCTGTTCCAACAACTTCGTAAAGTCTTGCCCTTGTATTTTATCAGACGATTGGTCTGATTGTTGTTTTTTTTCTTCTGACATATTTTAAAAAAATCCTTTTTATTCAGTCTTGTGTTTTTAATTAATATTCGGATAATTCGGATATTAATTAGGATAATTCGGATTATATTTATACTAAATAAAAAAAGACCTTTTTAACCTTCCCTGCCGGGAAAGCCTTTTGGCCACCTCACCCCTCCGGGGTTATAATCCAAAAGTTTTGTTATAGGTGATACAATTTTACTTAAGTAATTTTAATTACTTAATTCGCAGACTTCCGCTGAATAAACGCGGAATCTCGCGGAATAACTTAATCAAAATTTATTTGATATTATCATACTTGCTCAAAAAATCAAGAGCTTTTGCAGGGGAGATTAAGAGGGGGTTAAAAATTAAACCAGAGAATTCTGCTCACCCGGAACTTGCTTGCCCAGATGTTCATAGCCAAGACGAGTTACTATCCGGCCTCGGGGAGAGCGTTCTAAAAACCCGAGTTGCATCAGATAAGGCTCATAAACATCCTCGATCGTAGACATATCCTCTCCGGTAGCGGCCGAAACCGAGTTCAGCCCCACCGGCCCTCCTCCGAATTTATCAATAATAGTCTCCATTATTTTCCTATCTATCCAATCGAGCCCCAAACTATCCACCTCCAAAAGCCCCAAGGCCTCCAAACAAAGCTCTTTCTCCAGCTCTCCGTTTCCTTTGACTTCGCAATAATCCCGGACCCTTTTTAAAAGCCGGTTAGCAATCCTGGGGGTTCGCCTGGCTCTCTCCGCTATCAAACGGCTGGCTTCTGTTTTAATATCCACGCCTAAAATTTTAGCGCTCCGGTTTACAATTCGATCAATATCCTCGGGGTTGTAAAAATCCAAGTGATAATGAATTCCAAACCTGTCCCGCAGGGGGGCGGAAAGTAAACTGACTTTGGTAGTGGCACCGATTATGGTAAATTTAGACAAATCAATCCTCACAGTCCGAGCCGAAGGGCCTTTGCCGATTATAATATCCAGGGCATAATCCTCCATAGCCGGATATAAAATTTCTTCAATAGACTTATTTAACCTATGAATTTCGTCAATAAAAAGAATGTCTCCTTCGTTAAGATTGCTTAAAATCGCGGCCAAATCCCCGCTTTTCTCAATCGCCGGACCAGAGGTCACCCGGATTTGGGCTCCCATTTCATTGGAAATCAAATGAGCCAGAGTAGTTTTTCCCAGACCCGGAGCCCCGTATAGAAGCACATGTTCAATTGACTCTCCTCTCTGCTGAGCCGCCTGAATCGTAATCTTTAAATTACTCTTAATTTTATTTTGTCCCACATACTCTTCCAGTTTTTGGGGCCGCAAAGTCAAGTCCAGCGACTTGTCATCGCTTTTTTCCTCCCCGTCAACCATCCTGTTATTTAATTCTTCCTCCATAAAAATAAAAAATATTTCCTCACATTAACTAAACATATCAGTAAGCACCAAAACGCAAGCATCAAGCTCCAAATAAATTATAAATTTCAAATATTAATTATTAAACAAAATATCATTTAACTGATTGACATTTATAATTTAGTGCTTATTTGGAGCTTGTAATTTATAATTTGATGCTTCTTTAATAATTATATTAGAATTTACTCTAAAAAACAAACCCTTGCCTCCTCAACTTAATTATTATAAGATAAAAACATGAATTTTGAAGAAATACCTCAAGAAGAAAAAGAGAAGGAGGCGGAAGTAATCGCAAAGACTTTTGGCGTGGGCAAAGAAGCGGAGCTTGAGCAAAAAGTTGCGGAGGTCTACCCGAAAAGCGAATTTGATCCGAGTTCAAAATATTTTCTAAACCAAATATACCAAGAAGCGAGCAAACTTTCCCCTGAAGACTATCAAACTTTTAAAAAAATAGTAAGCAAAACAATAAATAATCTAGAAAATAATTATCCCAAACAAAATGATTACTCCGGACTAATCCAAGAATACTTAGCTAATCCTAAAACCAGGCCCACAAAAGAAGAAAGGGATTCTATTATGAAAAAAGGCGCCAAAGACCTTGAGCAGGAAGAGCTGAACAGATCCGGCGGAGTAGATCCTAATGAAAATTAAACAATAAGAACCTTAAAAACAAAGGAGGGAATTATGGAAAGTACAATTTTTTTTATAGAGGTAGTATTATTGCCTTCCCTGGTTGCGACAATAGTGCTGGCGGCTATCTTGTTTCTGGCAGAAAACGAATATTGGCCTTTCAACAATCCGATTGAGGAAAATTTGCAAATTTTCAAAAACGGAAGGATTATCTATCGCGACAAAAAAGGAAGCATAATATTTGGTAAATCTTTAAAGAAACAGGAAAAAGATGGTCTTCCTGACTCAATAACTAAAACCATAAAATTTGTCATTAAAAAATCTCGAAAGAAAAAATTTGGATTAGTAAGACCGACCTCTGAAAAATTATTAATACGCAAAAAGGGGGAAGTAAAATACCACACTTTCGCAGGAAGCAAAATAGTGGGAAAAATTATTACTGAAGAAGAAAATCCCAGGGCTTGTGAAACTGTTTCCCTACACTATTGTTTAAATGTTTAAATTTCTCTCAAACCTTAAAAGGATGGCGTTAAACCATCCTTTTTTTATAAGCTCTGCTTCAACTTACTTTACTTATTTTACATAATTTACTTATTTTTTCACAATTTCCTATACTGACAAATCTCATTAAAATCGCAATACTTGCATAAGGGCCCAGGGCTAGGCGGGTACTCGCCTTTTTTAATACCTTGAATAGTCTCCACTATTTTGGTTCGCGCTTTTTCCAGGTCTTTTTCATTTCCCAAAAACTCGATTTCCTCGTTATTTTCCAAATAATAAAAACTCAAAGTCTCTACCTCGGCTCGGAAAAGGTCACGAGCAGCCATTTGATAAATCAAAAGCTGGAGCTTTTTCTCAAAAGTCAGTTTACCGTCTTTGGGTACTTGGCCCGTTTTGTAGTCAACAATTTTTATTTTTCCGTTTTCTTCATCCACTCTGTCCATAGCTCCTCTAATGGTGCAATATTCTCCGTCTACAGGCATCTTAAAATTAAAATTCTTTTCCAAATAACCGGCCTGAGGCCAATTGTCTTTATATTTATTATAA
This sequence comes from uncultured Gammaproteobacteria bacterium, assembly GCA_964424365.1. Classification (GTDB taxonomy): domain Bacteria; phylum Patescibacteriota; class Patescibacteriia; order Patescibacteriales; family JAGXOH01; genus JAIOTG01. The sequence goes on from CAYRJF010000047.1 coordinate 4,482, forward strand.
AAATCTTTTAAAATCTTTTTACCCTTTTCCCAATTTTCCTCTTTTTGCTTTTTATTTTCATACCAATCATCTATCCAGTTATTTTTGTAAAGTTTTAATATCTCTTCTAAGCTAATTAATTCTTGTCCCACTGTCTTTACGTCTGAACTTCCAAATAAATCTCCTTGATTAAGCCCTCTCCGGCTGTTAATAATTTCAAAAGTTTTTTGCAGTGTGTTATGCAAACTTTTACCAAAGGAAAACACAGACTTTCCCTTGGTGGGCACTTTTAAAATATGGGCAAATTTATATTGGTAAGGGCAATTTAGAAAAGCTGTAATCTGGGTATAGGAAAAGGTAGTTGGTATGGGAAGACCTTCACACCCCCCTAAATCCCCCCTCAAGGGGGGACTAGTTGGAGAGGATCCCCTTTTTGAAAGGGAATTGGTCGAAGAAGATTCCTTCTTTGAAAGGGATTTGGTTGAAGAGGATTCCCCCCTCGAGGGGGGACTAAGGGGGGTGTCACTTTCCTTTTTCCCTCTCTGCGAGGGGGAATTAAAGGGGGTGTCACCCTTTTTCTCCAAATCTTTAAGATTCTCTTCCCCTTTTTTCTCTTTAACTTTTTGTTTCTGTCCGGCCGGATCCTCTACAAAACCGGTTTCCACTAAAAATTGGGAGGGCTTTTTTAAAGTTTTACCTCCATAGTCTCCGGCCCAGGATAAATAGACTTTTTCTTTCCCCCGGGTTAAAGCCACATAAAAAAGCCGGCGCTCTTCTTCCAAATGAATATCACCTTCCGGCAATGTTTCTTTTATTAAGGCATCAGGCAAAGGAAGGGGTTCTTTTCTTTCCGTGGTCGGAAACCTTTTATCTACCAAATGAGTAATAAAAACATATTTAAATTCCAGTCCCTTGGCGGCATGAACTGTCATTACTTTGATGGCTTCCGGACCGATATCCAAATCCAGGGGAATATCACCGGTCTCCCCGGCATCCATTTCCATTTGCAATTCTTCTAGGAATCCGGCTACTCTTTTGTCAGCTGAGCTTGCTTCATAGTTTTTAATTCTTTTTAAAAACTGCTGCAGATAAACCGCTATTTCCCTGTCATAATCTTTTTGAGCTAAATAATATTTAAGAAGTCCGCTGTCATTTAAAAAATTGAGGTAAACTTCACTGCTATTTTTCTCTCTGGCTTCTCCGGCATGTTTTTTTATTAAAGGCAAAACTTTGCCGATTTTCTGCAAAGTGTCCTGGCCAAATCCCAGAGCAGAAGCATTATTTAAAACTTCAAACAAAGACCAAGTTTTCCTACGTGCCCAATAATTAAAATCAGCCAGCTCCTTGGTCCGGAAACCGAAAATGGGCAGATTCAAAACCCGGAAAAAAGCGGTATCATTTTTGTAACCGGTAATTAACTTTAAATAAGCGAGCACATCCATTATCACTTCCTTGTTATAAAGCCCTTTGGATGAATATAAAATATAAGGTAAATTAGCTTCTTCCAAATACTGGCAAACCTCTTCCGTACCTTGGTTGGTCCTAACCAAAACTGCAAAATCATCCCAAGTAGCCTCCTGGTCCTTTTCTTTTAACTCAATAATTTTTTCTACCACCTTCCTCATCTCCGAGTCCATGGAATCCTCAGATATTACTTCCACCTCTCCTTTTTCCCCCGTTTGGGAAACCAGCTTTTTG
>CAYRJF010000048.1:0-6088 GCA_964424365.1 uncultured Gammaproteobacteria bacterium
TTGGGTACTTGATAATAGTTTAGCATAAATTCGGCCAATTCTCCAAACAAAGGAGCGGCCGAGGAGGCGGAATATTGAACATCCTTGGGATCGTCTAATTTTACAAGCATCACAAATTTAGGCTCCTCCACCGGAGCAAATCCTACAAAGGTGTGAATGGTTTCACTGCCATATCCGCCCCGGGCGGAAGCTACCTCGGCGGTTCCGGTTTTTCCTCCCACATAATAACCCGGTACCGCGGCATGCTTGGCATGACCGCCTTCAACCACATTTACAAGCATCCCGGAAAGCAAAGTGGAAGCTTCCTCGGAAATAATTTTCCTTACCTGAACCGGCTTGGTTTTTTCCGAGACTCCGCTGGGGTCAATGATTTCCTTGACTAAATAAGGTTTCATTAAAATGCCGTTGTTGGCTATAGCGGCATAAGCCATGGTCATTTGCAAAGGGGTGGCGGTTATACCTTGGCCAAAAGAAGCAGTGGCGGCATAAATTTTTCTGATTTTCTCTCCGGTTAAATTGTTAATATTCCCGTCCGCCTCTGCCTCCAGCTCGACTCCGGTTTGATTGCCAAAACCGAATCTCTTTACATAGTCGGCAAAAACTTTCGGCCCGGTTCTCTCCATGGCAAAAATAGCGCCCGTATTTAAAGAGTGCTCCAAAACATAGTTCATATCAACCTTGCCGTGAGGTCCGTGAGTAGAGAAATCTGAATTCTTTATTTTATGATCAGCTATGGTTATTTTACCTTTATCAATGTAAGTAGTGCGTGGATTAATTTTGTTCTCATTTAGAGCTACGGCCATGGTTATGGTCTTAAAAACCGAGCCGGGCTCATACTCGTCAAAAACCACCGGATTATTAAAAATATTTATTTTATCCACATCACTATAATTATTGGGGTTAAAATTGGGCCAGGAACACATGGCCATAATCGCGCCTGTCTGTGGATTAATTACCACCACACTCCCTCCGTCGGCTCCGTGTCTGCGGGCCGCTTGATTTAATTTTTCGCACACCTGAAATTGAACCGCCCTATCCAAAGTCAAAACCAAATCGCTACCATCAATGGCCCGCCTATACTCACGGTCATTAATTATAATACTATTTTCTTCTGATTCTTGAACAGACTTTATATACCCCAGGCGACCGGCCAATTCTTTATTAAAAAAACCCTCAAGACCATAACTGCCTCGCGGTTTTCCCTGGGCATTGCTAACAAAACCCAATAAATGGGAACCCAGCTCTTCTTCCGGATAATAACGATAACTCTGCATTAGATGAGAAATGCCTTCCAGTTTAAATCGCAATTCCTCTCCGTCTTTAACCTGATACATTCTTCCGTTTCTAATTTTCAGGTCCTGCAGAGCTAAATCATCATCTTTGTCCAAAAAAAGATACATCTTTTTCAGTTCTTCCGGCAACACCTTCTTTTTCAAGGGTTCATACGGATCGTTTTCTTTGCTTAAAATTCTTTTATAGTTTGAAACAATATTCTTTTTTCTCGCCTCAATTTTCTCAGAAATCTTTTCTTCTCGCTCTTCCCGCCATTCCGGACTATTTTTACGCTCCCGGTATTTTCTTTTTGCCTCTTCTAGCCCGGACTCTCTTTCCGAATCAGGCGCATTTAGTAATATTTCTTTAAGTTTCCGGTTTAATTCCTCTCTGTCTTCTCGAGCTAAATCCTCTTCCACTTTTTTCTTTAACTCTTCTTGATCAAAAAATTTATACAGTTTCTCCGACAATTCTTCAGGATTTTTTATGTCTTTGGGGACGGCATAAACCAAAGCAAAATCCCTGTTTGTGGCCAAGGCGTAATAATCTTCCTGTTCTTCCCCTTTTTTCTCTAATAAAATTTCTCCCCGGCCGGGTTTTAATTCACTATGCACTCTGTGTTGGTCTCCGGCCAAATCGGAAAAATAATCCCCTTTAACTATTTGAATCTGATATAATTTATAAACACAGCCTAAAAATAATAAAAAAACAACCGCCATTAAAACATAGGTGCGATTGTTGCTTTTTTTGCTTGTTTTTTTTCTCCAAGACATCCTTTTTATAAAAATTAATATTTTATATGCTTTTTCCGCGAGGATCTGTTTCAGATTCCGCAATATTTCCGCAAAGACAAGAATTGTCATTAATTCTTTTCCTACCTCTTAGCCACGGTTTTTCTCAAGACTTTAATATATTCAACTTCCTGGGCCTTGGTCATATCCAGATTATCGGTTCTTTTAACTAAATTTTGATAGGATTTTAAAGACGAGGCTCGGACTGTTAAATTGCGGTTTCTTTCCTGTTTTTCGCTTAAATCCTGTTTCAATTCTTGAATCTTCAAGCCCTTAATGGTTAAATCATTAACCGTGGCCACGTAATATCCGCTGACCACCATAAGTAAAGCTACCGCGAAGAAAGTCAAGGATTTATAAATCAATTCTTGCTTTTTTTCTTTGCGAGTTTTTTTACCTTTCTGTAAATTGTTTTTATAATTAAGGTTTCGGGTCATGTTTGTAGAATTATTTTGTTAAATTTTTATTGCCACTCTTAGACGAGCGCTTCTGGCCCTGGGGTTTTTTTGTATTTCTTCTTCGGTCGGAGTAAGAAACTTTTTAGTCCCTTTGGGGGTAGAAAATTTTTTAACTTTAATCTCCGCCTTGTGGCCGCATCTGCACTCCGGAATCTCCGGCGGGCAAAGACAGTCACGAGACTCGGTTTGAAAAAACCTTTTCACAACCCTGTCTTCCAGACTATGATAACTAACTATTGCCAAGGTTCCTTTTTTTCCCAGAAAATTGAGGCTTTTTCCTAGGGCCGCTTCCAAATTTTCCAATTCTTCATTCACTATAATTCTTAGAGCCTGGAAAATCCGCGCTTTTATTTTATGTGCTTTGGGTAATTCTTTCTTGGGTATGGCCTTTTCAATTAACCGAGACAAATCAAGGTTACTCTCTATTGTTTTTTCCGTTCTCCCCTCCACTACGGCCTTACTAATTCGTCCGGCCCAAGGTTCCTCGCCATACTTTCGAAAAATTCCGGTTAACTCCGCCTGTTTATAGTTATTCAAAATATATTTAGCCGAATTTTCACCCTTATCTCCCCTGCTCTCAAAACTCATATCCAGCCCGCCCTGCTTTTGATAAGAAAGCCCTCTGTTTTTATCCTCTAACTGAGCTGAAGATAACCCCAAATCCATCACTATTCCTTTAAACTTGATTTTATCTCCCAGCTTGTCTATTGCCGCTTTATCTAAATTTTTAAAGTTTTCCCGGTCTAGAATAACATTATCTATTTTTTGCTTTTTAATTATTTCCCGGGCATTTTTAAGAGCGAGTTCATCCAAATCCAGTGATAAAACCTTGCCTTGACTCCCCACTTCTCCGGCCAAGGCCAAGGTATAGCCGGCTCCTCCCAAGGTACAATCCAGAAAGAAATCTCCTTTCTCGGGATTTAAGGCTTCTAAAACCTCATTTAACATTACCGGGATATGTTTATATTGCATGAAAATTGGGTTAGGGGTTTTACCCCGCCCCTCGCGAGGGGCGGGGAAGCATGGGGATTCTCTATTTTACCCTTTTAAGGGAATTATTAATCTTTTTTCAAAGGATCATAACCATTGGCGACTTCTACACCGTCTTTATAGCCATCTCCGTCTGTATCCGGGTTATTGGGGTCTGTGCCCAACTCCTCTTCTCTTTTATCGGTCAAAAGATCCTTGTCAGTATCAGCTCCCCGAGTAGCTCCGGAATAAGTTATCGATTGCATAATATTCCACTCCTCGGTAGAGCTGGGTGTATCTCCAAAAATATTCTTGTAAATTTCAATTCCTTTCCTCTCCGCATTTAAGTTGCGGTTTTCCGCTCTTTGTCTAAGACCATAAGCCATTACGGTTACCGCGGCGTTATCTTTGGGGTTTTCCATATTCGGAATGCGTTCATAGATTTCCCGGAATTTATCCTTGGCCTTTTCCTCCGCCTTGGTGTTTCGCAAGGAAGGCCACCTTCCGTTGGCAATTTTAATAGCATCTTCCAGCTCTTTTTCGTTTTCCGGTAATTTATTAAAGGCCTTTTCAAAAGAATGAATTACCGCCGCCCGTTCACCGGCCCCCAATCCTTGGGTATTTTTATCTACACCGTGGGCGACAAAATTATTAATAGCGCTTCTGGCTTGTTCGTTTAATTTACTCATCCTACCTTCCAGTTTTTTTAATCTACCTTGAATTTTTGACTGTGCTTGACTTAATCTATCCTTGATCTTGTCTAGGGCCTCTCCCAGGCCTTCTAAAATAGAATCAATATTGCCTTCTAACAATTTTTTGGCTTTGTCTTTAATCTCTTTTACTTCCTCGTCAATTTCGCATCTCCCTTCGGAATCAATTTCCACTCCCTTTACTTTGGCTACACAGGCATTGGGATAAGTTTTTCCGTTTACCCCGCAAACCGGAGCGTATTCATTAGTACATTCTTCTTTAATCTCTTTTCTTTCTTGGTTTCGTTCTTTTACTCTTTCTCTAACAATCTGCCCATAAGGTTTGTGGCAAACCATTGCCCTGCCCTTTACCGGCCTGCCGTCTTTGAATTGCTTATAAGGCACCAGTCCCGGGCAACATTTTCTGTGGTTTTTATCTAATCTTTCTCCTTCGCCTACGCAAACATAAGAATCTTCTTCCCCTTGACCCTCACCATCCTCGTCCTCTTTGTCGCCATCCTCGTCGGAAATTTTGCACTTACCTTCATAATCTATCTCTACTTCTTCGCACCCTGCAAAACATTTGTTTGTATAAGTTTCCCCGTCTTCACCGCAAACCGGGGCGTATTCCATGGTGCAAATACAGTTATCAGTGGAAGTCGGTTCCTCCTCGTCTTTACAGCCATAGATAGCACAACCGTTTTCATCAGTTCCTGTTTTGACTATATCCTCTAATCCGCCGGGGCAAAAATCCGGGCCGGGATGGTTGTCGCATTCTTGGCTTAGCCCGCAATCCTCCGGACAAGACTCGGCTGTTTCAGTGCAGGGGCATCCGGTTCCCTGACATACCATAACATCCCTTCCTTCACAAACTCCGTTCCCGCATTTGTCAATACACAGAGAGTCCGTGGTAGTGCCTTCCTCTGCGCTATCTTCCTCTTCAGTTGAAGAGTTATCTTCATTCGAACTTGTAGAAGTAGCTGTTTCCTCACCTGATAAATTGGAGTCGGTTGAAGTTGCAGTGCCGTCCTCGGCCTTGGTTACAAAAACAAAACCCAAGCCAAAAACTAAAACCAAAATTAACACCGCGGAAAAAAACTGTTTTTTAGTAATCATAATTTTTTTAAATTTATTAGTTATTTGAAATTCGAAATTAGAAATTTGAAATTTGAATTATACTCCCATCTCCCCCAAAGCTTCGGCTATATTAGAACTATCCTTCTCCGCATCTTTTTTATATTTATTCCAGTTGGTTTCATCCCAAATTTCCAAACGATCATAAAGTCCGGCCACAATAACTTTTTTCTTAAGCCCGGCAAATTGCCTGAGATAATCAGGCAAAGTAATCCTTCCCTGGTTATCAAATTCAACTTGCACAGCTCCGGCCAATAAGTGCCTGGCAAAAGCCCGGGCTTTGGATTGGCTAATCGGAAGCTCGGCAAATTTCTGAGCCATCTCTTCCCATTTTTCTTTAGGATACAAAAAAAGGCAGTTATCCAAACCCTTGGTCACCACCGCCCCTTTTTTAAGCAAATTACGAAACTTGGCCGGAATAGCCATTCTGCCTTTTGTGTCTAAATTATGATTGTATTCACCAATAAACATAAGACATTTAAAAACTTTTTTAAAAAAGTTTTTAACAGTTTTCAAAAATTAGAGTTTCCTCCTACGCTTCACAGAAGCTTCGGAGGACACGGCGCATAAATTCGTGGATTCGCATTGTAATAAAACTTTAATTACTCGAAAATTCACCCCTTTTCCCCACTTATCACCTCAATACTTTAATTATACACCACTTTTCCACTCCAGGCAACCACCTCTCCCCTCTTACTGTTAATAAGTAAATTTTGCTAATTTTAAATAAAAACAAATAAAAAATTCCTCTCCGGATAATCCGGAAAGGAATTTT